>CAYXCV010000012.1:0-24173 GCA_964463365.1 uncultured Kineothrix sp. | reverse complement strand
AGATTCCTCTGTTACATTTTCAGCAAATGTGAAGAACTCGTCCTGATAAGCGTTGATAATACCCGGTAATTTAATATTTTCAGCAAGCACTGTGGGTGACGGACGGTGAATAGAAAATTGGGATACTTCAAATCCAAGCATCTCACTTAGCATATGCATTTCCTTCACAATCTGTTTTCTCACTTCCTGCATATCTGTGATACCATTGAGTGCAAAGTGAAGACCGATATTCTGCCCCCGCTCATGCATGTCACAAATCATATCTCTATTCTTTCTGGACAATAGGTTATAGGAATTGTTTGTCCACTGAAAGAAAAAAGTAGAGGTGAAGTCCATGCTGGACTCTACTTTTGCCAAATCATAGGCACGCTCTACACTATACTCTACATCGTGGCGCATAAGAATAAACTTATCCCTGTAAAGAGCCTCCCCATAGCTTGCCGCTAATCCGGTGGATTTGATAATTCTTAGGATATCCTTGTAATCGTCATATGAAAACATTGTATTAACCTTTCCTTTCGCATACTTCTTCTATATAATCCTGCCACTGTGTAAAAATGGCATGGGAATTAGCTATCTTATGAATCTCTCTTGCTTTCTTCCCCAGTGTCTCGGCATATTCCGGATTCTCTATCAGTGTATTGATTCCCTGCTCCAAAGCACTCTGATTCTTAATGGGAATTAACAAACCATTCTCTCCGTCTGTAATCACAGTACGTGGACCCCCACAGGGGCAGTCCGTAGTCACAATGGGTAAACCCAGAGCCATTGCCTCCAATAAGGCATTAGGCATACCTTCCCAATCTGAAGAAAAGGCATATACCGCAGCATCCTTCAGATCCTCTTCTAAGTAATCACTGGCTCCCATCAGCTTAATATAATCCATCGCATTATTTTCGTCAATAATAGTTTCCAATATCTGTCTTGTTCCGTCAAAGGAATCACCGCCATATATTTTAAGCACATAATCCGGGTGTTTTTTATGGACTTCTATAAATGCCTTTAAAAGCATAGGCTGATTCTTAAAGTCTACTAGGCGTCCGGATTGAACCACTGTTTTTGTCCGCTTCTCCGGCACTTTTGCTTCTATATATTTATCATTTAGAGGATTGAGTATGATTTTAGAGTTGTCCTGTAATCTGGGTGCAAAGAATTCTTTTTGCCCCTCTGTCTGGAACACACAGCCTGCGGCTCTTTTAAAAAGAAGAGGAATCTGAATCTTGTCCGATATGGCATCGTAGTGTCCAACAGGATCTGTACGAATCGAGATGATAACAGGCACCGTTGTTCCTGAGCAGGCCATAAGCGCACGGTAATTCGCCCTTTGGGCAAAAGCAATCAGTACATCCGGTCTCTCAATTTTCATAAAGGTACGAAGGTACTTAACTCTTAAGAAAAACTGCGCAATTCTGGACTTCTTCTCGTCTTCTTCCGTTAATCCTACATGTACCCTTTTTACTTCTTTGTCTATGGTAAACTCATTTTCTCCATACCATTCCGTAGCAATAAGCACTTCATATCCTTCTTTTGCAAACTGATTGGCCAGATTCGTTACAACCCGCTCTGCCCCTCCCTGCTCCAGGCAGTTGAGATGAAATGCTATTTTACGCTTTTTTATCATATTAAACTCCATTTATTTGTCTTTGCAATGTCTCCACATAAGCTTCATTAGAGAACTGTTCCGCACGCCTGCGTGATGCCTCTGCATATTTATCATATATATTTTTATCTGTCATCATTCTTATTATTTCTGAAGCCAGTACTTCTTCCTCTTCGGATATTTCATGGGGACTCATATTTTTTATGGGACTCATATTAGGAACAAGCACACCATACTCACCATGAACCGTTACCTCTATGCTATCATCTATACTTTGTATTCCATTATCAGAAGATAAATTTAATACAATTTCCCGGGGACCAGTCTTACAATCCGTAGCAATAACCGGAATTCCTAATGCCATTGCTTCTAACAGTGCGTTGGGGAATCCCTCATTATAGGATGAAAGAACATACACCTGAGCTTCTTTTAAATAGGGAAATGGATTTTTCTTCATGCCTGTAAAGAAAATATGCTCGGCCATTCCCAATTGCTTGGCCAGCTGTCTGTATTCTTCAAAGTCACCTTCACCGATAATCATCAGCTTTGCATCCGGAACCTCTTCCCGCACAAGAGCTGTACTTTTCAGCAGATGCCAGAACCCCTTTACATCATCTTCTCTTCCCATAGACACAATAATATGCTCTGTATTATCCCATGGTAATCTTGGCAATTCACTCTCTGCCTTCCTCAGAATATCTGCTACATCTAATGGATTATACAAAGTAATTGCCTTCTTACAGTTATACTTTTTTACTATTTCTTCTTCAATTGCTTTGGAACAGCAGATCACCTTATCGGATCTTCTGCAGAACAACCGGATCTTGCTCTCATTGGCCATATCCATATAGCTTCTGATGCCTACCCACACTTTTTCACCTAATTTAGAAAAAACATTTACCATATTGGCGGAAGGTCCAAAACTATATGAGAGATCAATCTTTAGTTTCTTTTTTAAGCCTCTTACTGCCAGACTTCTCCTCAATACATTTAAGGATTTGCTAACCACACCATTTTTCACACCCATATGTAAATCTATGACATCCAAGCCTTTGATGTCATAGGCAATATCCGCAGAATCAAATACGACGATATATACCTCATAGAAGGGATCAAGCAATCTGGCTGTTGCCACACAGACCCTTTCAAATCCCCCTTGATGAAGCATAGGAACAATTAACATGATTTTTTTTCTCATGACTACCTCCCTCGCTGTATGCATTCAACTTTCTTTCCTGTCATATAAAACTCTTCCATGACTGTTGCCTGCTCTTTCACATCAAACCCTGCTTTTTCGATGATATGAAACATATCTCTTCTTTCATAGAAAGCGTGCCCCATAATATAGTCTGCCCACAAATCTGGCGCTTCCTCAATACTCTCGTAATGAACCAGCTCGCTTACTTCCACTTCTTTTGTAATTCTGTCTGAAATAATACATCTAAGTCCTGCTGCCTGTGCCTCAACTACAGTACCGGGCAAACCTTCAAACCGTGAGGGAAATACAAAGTAGTCCATGACCTGATAGTAATGTTCTATATCCTTCTTATTTCCCATAAATAGAATATGATTTTCTAATCCAAGAGTTTCGGCTTTCTCACGTACAGCATCCATTCTGGCTCCTTCTCCCAGTAGGAGAAGTACCGCTTTTCTTCCCTGTTCTTCCATCTTTTTCTGAAGATGAGCAAATATATCCACTAAAAATTCATGGTTCTTGGCATAATGAAATCTACCTACATGACCTATGACATAGGAATCTTCCAATGCCAGTTCTTTTCTGAATCTATCTCTGATATCCTTGTTATAGCTATACTTCTGTGCCTGTATAGCATTGGGAATCACCACAGCCTTATCCGATTTCTCCCAGCCTCTTCCAAACACAGCCCTACCTGCCTCTCTGGAACAGGCGAAGCAGTAATCCGCCCTTTGTAATAAGGGCCTGCGAAGCCATTTGGTGATGACACCTTTTATTCCTTTATCCACTCCCGCACTTCTTGCATGAGCTGCCGCAATAGGTATGCCGCTCTTCTTAGCAATGGGTATGTAGATAGAGGCAGTGCTTGTCATATGTCCCTGTAATACCTGATAGTGCTGATGTGTTTTAAAAAATTCTTTTAAAGCCTTTTTGTATCCAAAATAATTATATATTTTAAACTTAGGCAGCACATAGATTCTGCCGCCCATGCTTTGTATCTCTTCATCATAAAACTCCGGTTCTCTTTCATGTACCGACCGGCTATGAACCAAAAAATCAAACTGTATTTTTTTCCGGTCTATACAGCGATACAAATCCATGATTCTGCTTTCTGCGCCGCCAAGGGTAACGCCACCAAGTACATGCAGTATGCGAATAGGTTCTGTCATATTAAACTCCATTCTGCCAAAGTCCGGCGACTACGATAGCAGCTTCACCAGAAAGCGTTTTACGGTTGCCATTATATATTCGGCGGCATGGCCATACATGCCTCTGTTTACTGCCGGCACTCGGAGATATTCTTCATAGGAAATCATTTCCTGTGTTTCAAATATGCTTCGGCAGTTTGTAAAATCTTCTTCCTGCATAGTATTTGTATGAATTACCATCGTCGTTGTTCCATAAGATTTCTTTAAACTACTGCTTATTTTAAATGAGATTGGGTAAAAGGTAATACCCTTCCATATATATGGAGTGCTTCCGAAACCATCTGTTATTTTACTGATTCCAAGCTCTTTCAGTGCCCTGAGAGTATTTTTATCATAAGAATGAGCCGGAGCCATAAAGATATCTGTCTTTATTCCATGAGATAAGAATATTTGCTTTCCTCTGCTGAGCTTTTCTTGTTGTTCCTCATAGCCCAGTCCTGCAAATTCCGAAAATAGGTTCAGCGGAAAACAGCCACCCTTTTCTTGTTGATACACATGCTGATGTCCATGCAGAGCAATGATCCAGCCTTGTTCCTGCCACAGCCTTACCTGCTGCCAAAACGCATCGACATTCCCCTCTTCTTTATTCAGATTATCATCCTGATTATCCGGCACCACACCAATTAAAGGCTTGATACCAAACTCTTCCAGAAGATCCCGAAACCGGTTGAATTTCTCCCAGTCCATATGTGGGGTAATATCATCCATACGGATTGCTATTTTCATAAATTATATATCCCCTCATTCTTTACTTTAAAACATCACCTACGGTAAGTTCTTTCTCTGATTCATAACGATGAATAAGAAGGGAGCCGTCTACCGTACGAACTACCGGCTTGCCGTCAAAAACATCTGCAACTTCTCCCGGCTCATAGTCAGAGAAATCTATGATTTCATCAAAGGGGCGGGCTTCCCAAATTGTAACCTTATCATCTCCACACATAGCAAAAGCACCCGGAAAGGGATCTGCCACTCCACGGATTAAATTATAAATATTTCTTGTACGGTCATGGAAATCAATCTTTCCATCCGCCGCGGTTCTTTTATTATACCAAGAATCGAAATCCTTGGACTGTGTTTTTATTACAATATTATGATCCTGATATGCCTTCAAAAGTTTTATTATTAAGCTTTTGGAGCAAATCATATTTTTATATTGGGCCGTGCGAATGTCATCATAAGGGGTCAGAGAAAACATCTCTGTTGCAAAGACATTGGGACTGTCTGCCTTTTCATCATAACGAAAGAGATTCAGATTAAATCTGGTATCCCCATTTATAATCGACCAATTCAGCGGAGAGCGTCCTCTACCAAAGGGCAAATATCCACAGTTTCCATGAAAGCCATAGACACCATGCTGAAACCGATCCAGCACATAGGCCGGAATCAAACGCTGCCATCCCATAGATATTCCGATGTCAAATTCATTGTCTTCAAAAAAACTTCTGGTTTTATCATCCGTGAGGAAATAACTATCAGCCTCATGGACTGCAATCCCATATTTATCCGTGAGTACTGACAGACCCTTAAAGCCTGATACCTGATTCTTGTTTAATACCTCTTTATTTATTGTAATTACCAAGTCCACCGGGCAAATATGATGATGAATAAATTCAACAATATTTTCTGAGGTGTCTTTCACACCAAATACGACCACTTTATATTTCATACGCTCAATCCCTTACGATAAATTCTCTTTGTACCAGTCAATTGCCAGCTTGATTCCCTTTGCAAAGTCAAACTCCGGATTGTAACAAAGAAGCTCTCTTGCCTTTGAGATATCTGCATTGGAATCAAGGATATCACCTTGTCTCGGGGGACCAAAATTAGGTTCTACTTCTTTGCCGAGAGCTTTGCATAGATTATAATATACATCAATTAAGAACTCTCTTCCGCCTGCTCCGATATTAAACGCATTCCCTCCCGCTTCGCTAGGAGCAAGACAAGCGCGAAGATTGGCTTCTATTACATTATCTATATAAGTAAAGTCCCTGGACTGTTTGCCGTCACCGTTAATGGTGGGAACCTGATCATTTAAAAGCATCCTGATAAACTTTGGAATCACGGCAGCGTATGCGCCATCCGGATCCTGTCTTCTTCCAAACACATTGAAATAACGTAGTCCATAAGTATCAAGACCATATAATTCCTTGTATAACCTTCCGTATTCCTCGTCCACCTTTTTCGTTAAAGCATAGGGGGAAAGTACGTTACCCTCTGCTCCTTCCTTTTTCGGTAACTGGGGATGATCTCCATATACGGAAGAGCTGGAAGCGTATACAAACTTCTTCACTCCATTTTGTCTGGAAGCTTCCATCATATTTAAGGTACCGCGGATATTAATCTCTTCATATATAAGAGGCATCTCTATACTTCTTGGCACGCTTCCCCAAGCCGCCTGATTAAGTACATAATCCACTCCCTTTGTTGCCTCCAGGCAAGCCTCAAGCTCTCTGATATCTGACTGAATAAAAGTAAAGTTTTCATGAGCTATAAGGGGTTCAATGTTTTCATATTTTCCGGTGGACAGATTATCCAGACATCTGACGGTATATCCCATTTCTATTAAGGCTTCACAAATATTAGAACCTATGAATCCTGCACCTCCGGTCACAAGGAAAACACTGTCTTTTTCAAATTTTAATTCTCTGTATCCCATCTTCTACTCCTCCTTCTATGATCTCGAATCCACTGAATCATCATAATAAAGTATGCGGTATAAAATGCCGCAAATCCATAAATCATATATCTCGATAATGCCATAATCGTAATGGCCACTGCAAAAGCATTAGCCAGAATGGCAAGAAGTGCCACTCCCATCAGCCATACGGCATCACTGATTTTCTCTTTCTTTTTCAAAGACCTGCCAAGGGAAATAAGGGTTAATACGATGGCAGACAAATATAAAAACAATACCATCCAGTTTATTACGGGATGTACCATTCCAATGCTGCGAATCAGTCCGTAAGCTGCAATCAGTAAATAATTACCGAACCATCTGCCAAAACACTGGGGAAATATACCTGCCATAATTTTAGCTGAAACTTCATCTGCCATGATGTTTTGGGTAATATAATCGCTGGTCACTGTTTTATCATAAGTTTGATAAAATACATCCTCTATCATTTCAAATTTTATGGTATCATGCCACTGTTCAATATGTTCTGCCTTATCACGCCATGTTTTCCCGGTATATTTATAATTCGCCCCACGTTCCTCCGTCAGGTCATACATACGATAAAAGAATTTACTAGCCTCTAAGTCCTTGATCTTCTCCCCATCTTCTCTATCAGCCGCATAAAGAATGTTGGTTAATGTATTCACCGACCCATAAGTATTATTAATAAAATGATCATTGAATATTAAATTATAACTCTTAACGGTAAAGATGCGCAAGGAAAAAATGACTACCACTGTTCCCACTGCTATTAATATCTTCCATATTTTCGACCTTTTTAAATTAGTTGCCTGAGCCAGAATCCTAACACAGATTAATAATCCCCACATAATAATGGTAAGCATCATCTGGCTTCTCGTTAACGATAGAAGGAACGCAAGAACCAGAGACGTTACTGTGGCTTTTCGTATGGAGGCGGTCTCTTTTTCCACAAGCATCTTAAAACATTCCAGTATAAATAACATAAACAAAGGAAGACAGATTGCTTCGCTCATCACTGAATTGGTGATGAACAGGTGGAGAGCCGAAAAATATTTTGTCACCATATGGGGCAGCAGCCCTATGATAATAATTATGATTTCTTCCCATATATGCAAGGAAAATCTTTTTGCCATATATTCTGCAAAGAGCCAAATACTCAGGGCAGCCAGTAGATTTTGTAATATGCCAAGTACGGTAAGCCACATCTCGCCGAATATGGTTCTAAGCAGGGCTAGTAAAAGAGGATACAGCGGTTCTCTGTGTATATGCATATCAATATATTGTCCCGAATCATTATATAAACCCGGACCAAATACCACAAACATTCCTAAAAATATTGTACTAAGCAACACAAGAAGTCTGCCTGATTTTATCTTCTTTGTCATTACAGTCTCCAATATTGATATTGATCTTCCGGAAAGTCATTTTTATCAAATAAACCTTTGATGTCCATCAGCACCTTTTGCTCATGCTTTTCATGAAAGAGGGCGGAAAGGTCTTTTTCTTTATATTCTAAGAATTGCGAATGTGCAACTGCCACAATCACGGCATCCATATCCTTAATATCCTCTATCTTATCAAAAGTGATTCCGTAAAGCTTCTCCGCTTCCTCCGCGTCCGCTTCCGGATCTACTACCACGGGCATAATGCCATATTCACCTAATTCTTTATAGATATCAATCACTTTTGTGTTTCTGGTGTCCGGACAATTTTCTTTAAAAGTAAAGCCTAAAATCGCTACCTTAGCACCTTTTACCGCAATATCGGATTTAATCAGATTTTTAACTAAGCTTTCTGCTACAAATCTGCCCATATCATCATTGATGCGGCGGCCGGAGAGAATAATCTGAGAGTGATAACCAAGCTGCTCTGCTTTATAGGTGAGATAATAGGGGTCCACTCCGATACAATGTCCGCCAACCAGTCCAGGGAAGAATTTAAGGAAATTCCATTTTGTACCGGCTGCTTCTAAGACTGCCTTCGTATCAATGTTCATCTTATGGAATATAATTGAAAGCTCATTCATAAATGCGATATTAATATCTCTCTGGCTATTTTCAATCACCTTTGCCGCTTCCGCCACCTTTATGGATTCTGCACGGTATACCCCTGCATCCACGACCAGTTCATATACCTTTGCCACTACGTCCAAAGTCTCTTCATCCATACCGGATACAATCTTAGTGATGGTTTCCAAACGGTGAACCTTATCACCCGGGTTAATTCTTTCCGGAGAATAACCTACCTTAAAATCCACACCGCACTGTAATCCAGATTCCTTTTCCAAAATAGGAACACAAACATCTTCCGTTACTCCCGGATAAACCGTGGATTCATAGACAATTATAGAACCCTTGGTCAGATTTTGTCCAAGCATATGGCTTGCCCCTTCTAACGGGGATAAATCCGGTGTGTGATCGGTGTTTACCGGAGTCGGAACTGCTACAATATGAAACTTCGCTTCCTTTAATCTGCTTGCATCATAAGTAAAATCAACGGTTGTATGTGCAATAACATCGTCCCCCACTTCATTGGTAGGGTCTACGCCGGACTGATACAGCTTAATTTTTTCCTGATTTAAATCAAATCCCAGCACCTTTACTTTTTTTGCAAATGCAACTGCGATTGGCATGCCTACATAACCCAGACCAACCAATGATATTTTCTCTTCACCGCTTACCAGCTTTTCATATAAATCCATGTTCTTTATCCTCCGTTATGAGTTGTATAATATAGTGTTAACTTCACTTATATAAGCATTAATTACATCATTTCTGTCGAATTCTCTTTCCATCTTTTCCCGCGCTGATTTACCCATTGCTGCCTGTTCTTCTTTTGAAAGACTCAAAAACTGTTCCATCGCACGAATCAAATCATCCGCATCCCCCGGAGTAAAAGCATAGCCTGTCTTTCTTTCTTCAAAAGCTTCTTTACATCCGCTGATATCAGATGCAATCACAGGTCTTCCCGTCGCCGCAGCCTCTATCAGCGCATTGGACATCCCTTCATGGAAGGAAGCGATAACAATCGCACTGGCTTTGGTCAGATATGGATGAACCTCTGTATGAAATCCCCATTGGCTTATCACACCTCTTTCTTCATATTCATTCAATAACTCCTGATAATCCTCATCACAATATCCTAAAATAGCAAATTCCACATTATCTTGATGAAGCCGCATTGCCGCTTCTAAAAATTCAAGAATTCCACGTTCTTTCATCACCCTTCCTACAAAAAGAAAAGTGGTGTTACCACTTAACGGATAGGGTTCAAAAACGTGCCTTTCCAGATTAACTCCGGAGCCATTCACTAGCTTTTCTTTCTTTCCCTTTATGTTATATCCGGCAAATATTTTTCTGTTTTCCATGTTTTGATAGAAAATGCACTCTGCCTTTTTCAGTCCCATACGGTACATCTGCACAATCATTTTAAGGAATATTCCTTTTTTGTCAAAGGCACCGCCCAGCCCTGTTATCGTAGATATATAAGGCACCTTCAGCATTCGGCAGGCAAATCCTCCATATATATTAGGCTTTATCGTATATGTGATTACCATGTCCGGCTTTATCTTCTTTATCAGTTTCCGATAATTAAGCAGAAGCTGGATGTCCTCTTTCGGACTCACTCCCCTGCGATTAATCGGAGTCATTACAAGCTCACAGCCCTCTTCCTCCAATTCTTTACCCTTGGTGGAGTCAGGCAGACTGATGATTACTCTATGTTTTTCCAATAGCCTTACAAGCAATTCATTCCGGAAGTCATAAAGTCCTCCCGATGAATTCGCAAGAATTAATATCGTACCCATTTATCTTATTATCTCCGTATCACTCAAATCCTTTATTATCACTTCATTGTACTTCATCATGCATATGCCGGCTTTATAGCAGCCGATTCTTCCAGGATTGCATTCTCCTTTTAGATTCTTAATGACCTGAGCTGGCATATTGACCCCACCTTCATAGGCATGAGGATATCCGCCGCCAAATCGGGGATTGACTTCAGATATATAATACTTCTCCCCGACTTTAAAAATATCCATATCTATCATACCACAGAAGCCGGATTTTTCCACGAATTTTTCTATCACATGCTCCAGCTCCACATCCTTCACCGATACGGATTTATCTGTTTCCCCGGCTCTCATTTTAATCTTTTCTTTAATAAATATGGAGGTACATTTACCGGATATAAGATCAATATAAGCATCTGCCCCATATTCCGTACCATCCATAAACTCCTGTATCATCAAATCTTCATACAGATGAAACAAAACTTCTATTTCTTCCTTGCTTGTCACCTTATTGATATTGATACTGGCACTTCCCCGAACCGGTTTTACAAAGACCGGATAAGACATCTCACCATTACTTACCGCTTTATAAAAGTCTTCTTTATCCATATAGCATTTTCCGGTGGGTATCTCCATCTCACATAACAATTGATACATCTTATATTTATCAAAACAAATTTCCACCAGCTCATAGGGGGAAACAATTGGGGTTGTCCCTACTTCCAGAAATTTCTCCCTTTCCCTAGCCAGCAAACTAAGCTCAGGATCAATCAGGGAAAACACACCGTCTATACTTTCTTTTCTGCAAATATCCAAGATGGTCTCTAAATAGTCAGGCGCTGTAATACGAGGCACTATATAATATTTATCCGCATCATATACTGCCGGTGCAAGATTAGAGCAGTCGGTTGCTATTACCCGTCCTTCATTTCCAAGCTCTCTTTTGAAGTATTGTACGATCTTATTCCGCGTACCTGCACTTAAAATCAATATATTCATGCAATTTTCCTTTCCTATGGTTCCATCTTGTTTTATATTTCTTCCAGGCTGCCTGTTTCCGCAAGCCGTTTCTTACGTATTTCAGCAAAGTTTCCTTCTACCGCATTGGTATCCTCTGCCACCTTACTGCTATGCCTAAACACAGTCTGAATCGTCATCCATAATACTTTTACATCCATTCGAAAGGATAAATTTCTTACATATTCCACATCTTTTTTGAATCTGCTATCCCAGTCTATGAAGTTCCTTCCGCTAACCTGAGCAAGCCCCGTAAGACCCGGCCTGACTGTATGGCGGAGTTTCTCTTCCTCCGTATAATAGGGAAGATAGGAGGATAAAAGTGGTCTGGGACCGATGATACTCATATCACCCTTTAAAATATTAAATAGCTCAGGCAATTCATCCATACTGGTGGCACGCAGAGTCTTACCGAATCCGGTCAGTCTTACACTATCAGGCAATAGCTCGCCATTTACATCTTTTTTGTCTGTCATTGTACGAAATTTACATAAAGTAAAGATCTTTTCATTCTTTCCCGGTCTTTTCTGCTTGAAAAAAACAGGACTTCCTAATTTCATTCGTATCAGAAGAATCAGCACAAGAAATACGGGGCTTAATATAATAATTCCCGTAAAAGACAAGATAATATCCAATAATCTTTTTATATATTTTCCATATATCATCATCTACCCCTGTATCTTACGCTTACTCTCACTTTAGATTCCCACAAATAACTTCCTTACGGTACCAATAATCAGTTCCATATCCTCTTTTGTATTCTTAATATCACTGGGAAGGCATAAACCTCTGCTGAAAATTTCCTCGGAAACACTACTCCATTCAGAAGCTTTATCAGATGTTTCATAAGTTGTAATAAAATCACAGTCTGCAAACACCGGCTGCAAATGCATCGGCTTCCATATCGGTCTGCTCTCAATATTTTCCTCTGCTAAGGCATCCATCACCATATCCGGTGTAATCTTGCATCCCTTTTCTATCGTCATACAGGAAAGCCAGTTATTGGCATCTCCCTCCGGATTCATGGGATTCATCGTAATCTGAGGTATGTCCGCAAATGCTTCCTTATACTGTTTATATATTCCTTGCTTTAACGCCTTGTGATCCTCTAAATGA
Source organism: uncultured Kineothrix sp. (assembly GCA_964463365.1). Classification (GTDB taxonomy): domain Bacteria; phylum Bacillota; class Clostridia; order Lachnospirales; family Lachnospiraceae; genus Kineothrix. Next base: position 11,588 of record CAYXCV010000012.1, on the reverse strand, counting down.
ATCAGCTGGCCTCTTCCTATGCCTGCGATAATATTACTCATTCTATAATTATAACCAATTTGTGAGTGCTGATAATGCCTTGCCGGATCTCTTGCCTGAGTAGACAAAAATCTGGCCTTTTCAATTGCTTCCGTATCTTCACTTACAAGCATACCTCCGCCGGAGGTAGTAATGATTTTATTTCCATTAAAGGAATAGACTCCCAAATCTCCGAAGGTACCTGTCTGTTTCCCTTTATAGGTACTGCTTAAGGATTCTGCCGCATCCTCAATGATTGCCGTACCATGTTCCTTACATATATCCATAATCTCAGAAATCTTAGCAGGTGTTCCATATAAATGTACCAAAATAACTGCCTTGGGATTAGGATATTTCTCATATGCCTTCCTTAAGGCATCGGGAGACATATTCCATGTATCTTCTTCCGAATCAATAAATACCGGAGTGGCATTCTCATAAGCAATGGGATTACAGGAGGCGGAAAAAGTAAGCGATGGTACAAATACCACGTCTCCCTTTTTAACACCAAGTATCCGCAGAGCCAGATGAATCGCCGCAGTTCCTGCACTTAAGGCCGCCGCATCGGAAATATCTACATAATCTGCCAGCTCTTGCTCAAAACCATCTACATTGGGTCCAAGAGGAGCCACCCAATTGGTATCAAATGCTTCCTTTATGAATTCCTGTTCTTCCTCGTACATAGTCGGAGATGAGAGAAAAATTCGTTTCTTTTCCATTTAAAACGCCTCTTTTCATTAAAATTATTCATAATTGTAAGTAGGTACTATTTCTTTTATCAGCGGTCTGATATCGCCGCTTTCATTTCGGGATTCTTCCTTTAATTCTTTCAATTGGGAAAAGAAGTTCATTTCATCCAGTACAATAGGTCGTCCCACATGTATGAGCTTATTGGCCGTTTCTTTCATACCCTCTTCATCCATAAGGAGTTCCTCATACAGCTTTTCGCCGGGACGTAAGCCTGTAAATTCAATTTTAATATCTTCCCCTACACGATAACCGGACAGACGTATTAAATTTTCTGCTAAATCCAGAATTTTTACAGGTTCTCCCATCTCAAGTACAAAAATCTCTCCACCGCTTGCATAGGCTCCTGCCTGCAAAACTAAAGAGACTGCTTCCGGAATCGTCATAAAATAACGAATGATATCAGGATGGGTTACCGTAACCGGTCCTCCTGCCATTATCTGTTTTCTAAAAAGGGGAATAACGCTTCCGTTACTGCCTAACACATTGCCGAAACGTACCGCCACAAACTCCGTATCATAATGATTATTAAAGGTTTGTATAATCATCTCACAGATTCGCTTGCTTGCCCCCATAATATTTGTGGGATTTACTGCTTTATCCGTGGAAATAAGGACAAATTTCTTGGTTCCGTAAAAAGCTGCTGCCTGAGCGGTTTTCCACGTACCAAATACGTTATTCTTCACCGCCTCATTGGGACTGTCCTCCATCAGGGGGACATGTTTATGAGCGGCTGCATGATATACAATATCCGGGCTGTAATGTTCAAATATCCAGTTCATACGATTGGTATTACGGACAGAGGCAATTAACACCTCCAGATTCAGATCCGGATACTTTACTTTCAGCTCCTGCTGCACATCATATACACTGTTTTCATATATATCTAAAATAATAAGCTGCTTCGGCTTATGACTTGCAATCTGTCTGCATAGCTCGCTGCCGATAGAGCCTCCGCCGCCCGTTACAAGAACCTTCTGATCCTTTACATAGCCGAGTATGGAGTCCATATCTACGTTAATCGGATCTCTTCCAAGCAGATCCTCTACCTCCACGTCTCTTAGCTTGCTAACATTCACTTCCCCATTTACCAGCTGGTACATCCCCGGAAGAGAACGCAATTTACAGCTGGTTTCCTTACAGATTTCTAATATTTTCCTAAGCTCTGAGCGGGAAATGGAAGGCATCGCCACAATAATTTCGTCAATACTGTAGAGATCCACGCATTCGATAATCCGTTCCCTGCCGCCTGCTACCTTAATCCCCTGAATATATCTTCCCCATTTTGCGCTGTCATCATCAATAATACAACGAATCACCATCGTACTGAAATTACTGTTTGTAATTTCTTTTAAAATGACATTCGCTGCTTCTCCGGCGCCGATTATCATAACAGATGTTCCATTTTTTTTATTTTGCTGTTTATGTTTCTGGCTGCGCATATAACGATAAGAAAAACGACTGGCAAAAATCATGCCGATTAGCATAAACAAATATAAAAAATAGTAACTCTTAGGCACCGGCTGATTTGCAATCTTAAAAAACTGCAGGCCTACACTGCTTAAAATAGTAGATATTACACAGGCAACCACCAGATTCTGTAATTCTGTTTCCCCGGCAAACGCCCACAAGCTATGATAAAGGCGGAATAAATAAAATATGATTAATGTAAGTATGATATTAACAGGTAAAAACCTTGTTATAGGATCAATAAATGTATCCGGTATATTGTCCAATTTAAACTCATAACGAATCAATATTGCCATATAGCATGCAAATATAATGCTGATAACATCATATATTATCAGACTGGTTCTTCTGTAAAATAATTTAAAATTAAAAGAGTTCTTATCTTTTTTCATTTGCTCTATCCTTTTGATTACCCATATCAAACAGTAGGGGGGCAAGTACCAGCAGCAAAACAAATCCTGCCGGATGACATAGATGGAATATCCACTCCACAAGTCCCGCCATTGCAAAAGCTGTTATGACAGCCACCGGCATTATGGCACAAGCAACTTCATCTTTCTTTCTTCTATAGTAAATACATCCCTGAATAAAGGTAAATGCTCCTACCACAAGAAACATAATTCCCACAATAATACCATGGTCGTAAGCTATCTGCAGATAAATGTTATGTGCATGCACCGCCAGATTTCCATCTGGTAACAGTGCTCCCATCTCATCATGACCGGTCAGGTTAAGCTGTTCTATATAAGCTCTGAATATATCCATGCGGCCATTGGCATATTGTTCTGTTTTCTCATATACACTGACATCTTCCAGTACTTCTTCCTCTTGCTCCGGCTGATCCGGTGCATAACCTCCCGCTCCGAGTTCCAGCTGAGCTGCTTTTTCTTCATCAGCCGCTCGCTCCTCTTCCGTCTTGGTTCCGATAATATTTAACTGAGGCTTTTCATCCGAAACGGTTTCCCCATTACTGTCATCTTCGTATAAGTCATTTACATGACCTTCCCATACTACCTCGCCTTTGGTGTTGAACCTTTTTGCACGGTATTTCTGATATTCCTCACTTCTCTCATAGGATCCGCTTCCGCTTTCCTCTATACCAAATATCTTATTATTGAATACCTCAACAAATCTCTCCACTGTAATATAATACATAGAGTCCCATTCGTTTCCTCTGGTAATCGCATCAGGGAATTCTTCCACTTCAAATTTATCTACATCACTGCTAATCGCAGGTAGTATTCTTTGCGCCGTAAAACCTATCGGAAAGCACCATATCACCGATATGACTATCATTACTACCAGCTTTCCCATTGGTATAAGCTTTCTAAATCCCTTGCCATTGACAGTCATAAACAATGTGATGATTGCCATCACCCCAATTGCCAGGAATCCGGTTCTGGATGCCGTAAACAGCATATAGGTTCCGGTCAGGCCTAACACAAGTAATTCTTTCCACAAATCTTTTATATTGTCTGTCTTCTTATACTTATCCACTAGTATAACTAACGCTGCGCATATAATCAGTGATATATAGACAGCCGTTACGGTTACCGTATGGAAGATAAACGGAAATCGCGGATATATCCATGATAAAAACGGTCTGTGCAGCAGTGAAAATAACATTGAACAAAGAAAATGAAGGATTAATCCATTGGCTGCATTCTTAAGCAAATACTCTTTTTTATCCCAGAGTGCGTAACGAATATAAAATACGGTATAGGAAACCGCCATTGCCACAGTCCACCATCTGGTATTTCTGAATACTATAATCAGCACAAAGAACAGTCCTACAACAATTCCATATGCCGGTGAGATTCTGTTTAATTTTTCTTTTTTTATTAGCTTGGTAATCAAACCGGTTAATAAATTGATGATAACAAATCCGGCAAATACAATCGCCCATGTTCCCCACTTTAATGCCTGAACATCCAGCTCATCCATGGTCAAATAATCCACATAAATACTATAATAACGGTAAACTCCTGCTGCCGCTGCCAGAATATAAACAAGAGAAACCTTATTGATAATATCTTTCTTTTTGCACATGGTGAGCACAATCAGTGCAAAAAATATGATAAACTGTCTCTCCGCGATTCTATGATGAATATCGTAAAGCCCATTCATATAGTTACAGCATGCCCATACAGCACCTGCAATAAAGATAATCTGCAAGTAATTGGGCCACTTGGCTCTTAATTTATCCAATAGCGGAACATAGTTTGCTCTGTCACGTTTGTGATTGATTGCATAAAAGAGAGTACAGCTAAATAGTGCCAGTCCTACGGTATAAAAAATATTATCTATAATTTGTCCGCTGAAAAAACGCTTTATAGTTATTGTATATAGCCCGGCCGCAGTCACCGCTGCTAACAAGGTATTGGCTGTGAAGCGAAAGGCCCTCTCCACCGTAATATACTTGTCTTTTTTGAACGTACGGAAATAAAGCTCTACGGCTCCGATCAGCACGGCTGCAATCACTAAAAGTATGGCATCATACGCAAATACATTCTCTTTACGTAGGGGAACGGAATAGTAATACTCACCTATAATATTGTAACCCTCTATCTCATCATAATTATAAACTAACCGACTGACATATTGAGTCCCTGCTTTCTCTGTTTCTTCCAATCCAAACCATACACGGCTTCCCTCTCTGCCCTGAATGAAAAAGTAGTAGTCTTTTCCCACCTCTAAGTCTTCATTTATATAAATAGGGCAAAAACCCGGAATATCAATAAACCTTACATCCACATACTGTTCAAACATAATCTGCATATCTGAATCCATCATACGGAATATAAAGTTATCAACTCTTTGATCCTTCTTCCATCCATTCTCAAAATCAATCACATACAGATTGACTGTTCCAAGATGGTCATATTGCGCAATAAAGCGCTGCAAAAGGTAGTCCTCTCCCGCACTGTCTGAGGAACCTGCCATAATCTGGTTACTGACAGAAGGTATGGTTTCATTCCACATTCTGACCGGAAAAATAGTAATCATCACAACGAGCGTAAGCAACAGGATGACACATTGTATTGCCCGGCTCTTTTTCACAATATTATACATATATTTTTCTCCCGATTTACCATCGATATATTCATTTATTCAATAAAATCATGGGTAAGTATAGCACAATTGCCTTTAGTTTACAAGAACTGCAATTGCAGAGATGCAATTGCACCCGGCAAGGCAAACCACAAGATAAGTACATAGCGGGGCAGATACGTGGGCCCCAGAATAACTGTCATACATACAAGGAAAACCATAACAAAAGGAAGCATTAAATCATATCTTCTTCTATAATAGTTATAACCAAAAGCAAAGGCAAATACCCAAAAGAGGAATCCCGGAGAAAACAACATAGAAAGCACTGGTACCTTTTGCTGTGTAATCTCTAACGACATCCGCCGATACCATTCATTGAGCCAGGGAAACTTACTTTCTCTAGTTCCCGGTTCTTCTACCTCGTAACCAAAAAATGAACTGTCCTCGTAAGTAAAAGTAAATACACTATTTCCTCTATATACATCAATCACAGTATCCGGATACCAGAATCCATATGAGGTCATAAACCATGCATTCAAATAAGTAAATGGATGCTGCAAGCCTTTATTGATCCAAAGTTTTATATATTTTGTAGAATCTTCTCCGTAAGCTTCATTATCAAACCATACCTTCACCCCATCGGAAACCTTCGCCGTATAATGTTCCAAAGCCTCTGGGGGTATGATTTCATACAGGGTATCTAATTCTTCCTGGGTAAAACTCTCTTTCTCATACTTATATGTCCTTGCCAGCTGTTGAATGGGAACCGTAAGCATCTCCTGATTCTCTGCATCTTCTGCATGCAGTACCATGGTCAGCGCTGAAGTAAGCAGAAAATATGCCAAAAAAGTACTTCCTAATAGTAACGTCAGTTTTTTGCGGCATCCTTTCATAGATAAAAGCAGTATGGGAACCATTACAAGAAAAGCATACATCCCATTATGCCTAAAGCTCATCATAATCAGTGTGGAAACAAAAAAAGCAAGGGGCTTTTTCCATGATGTAAAAAAGAGCTCCTTCTCTTTCCCCAAATCCGCAAGCATTAGAATAAGAATCAAAAGTGCTGCCGAAAAGATTCCATCCTTTGCCGAACATAATACAAACATTAAAATTACTGGAAAAAAAGCAAAATAACATATACTGATGATTCGAAGCACCAAGGAAACTCTTCGTTTCCTCAAAAAATAGACAAAATAAGTAAAGACTCCTGCCATTAAAACCATTTGAAATACGGAATACGCTGCGATTCCCAGATTATAGGAACCGGTTAACTTATTGACTCCCATAACAATCGTTCCCAGCAGCAGCACATGGGGAAGAGGATGGTGGGTTGTGAAATTTCTAGTCTGCATCTGCACCAGTTCATCCTGAGCATCATAAACAAAAAACCCAGGATACACGGCTAACAATACAGGAATCCAACAGAGGAGGAAAAAGCACATGACAAGCAAGGTCCTTTTCCTATCCCATATCTTCTCTTCATCCCCGGATAAATCTATCTTCCTCTGCAGGCCTTCTAATACACTCCATGCCAAACATATGAAAATAGTAAAAATCACGGTCCACACTAAAATAGAAATCCACATAGGGGCGGATGTAAACGTTACATTTTCCACATAATCCAGCTGCGCTCCGAATGCTAAACTTACAGCAAACAAAAGACCCAAAATGCCTGCTGCCGCAAGGCTTTTTTTATTTATCTCCTGAAGCTTCCGTAATCCGTAATACAATACATAAGCAGAAGCTCCCCATATAAATACACTAAGAAAACTATTGCTGATTGTCAGGTAATTACCCTTTAGATTCAGCAGAAAGGGCAGACACCAGGTACCTATGAGTGCAAGCAAAACAGCGGCTGATAGATTAAGATTTTTGTTCTTCATTCATTATTTCCCTCACTACAAACTGGGGCGAATTGTTCATAGAGATATACATTCTTCCCACATATTCTCCAACCAATCCCAGCATGACCATCATCATTCCACCGATAAATACAATAGCCGCCATCATGGAGCTGAAGCCCATAGGCACATTCGGATTGATAAATTTCTTAATAATTGTATAAATACCATATATAAATCCACTAACTGCACATAAACAGCCAACGACAGTGGCAATTCTAAGGGGCTTCACACTAAAAGCGGTAAAACCATTGAACCACAGCCCTATCAGTTTTCCAAACGTATAACCGGAAGTACCTATCTCCCTTTCTCTGTGATTGACAGATACGTTGCTGATTCTCTTCGTGGTACGAAGTACCAGACCAATCACATAGGGAAAGGCATTGGTATAACGCTTCATTTCCTCCACCACAAACCGTTTTGCCGCAAAGTAGCTGGACACGTAAAGATCCTTGGGTTTACCTAACATAACCTTCGCCATCTCTTCGTTCAGCCAGCTCCCAAAGTTACGAAACAGTGAATGCATCTTGTGGTTGTACTTGGCATATACCACATCTGAGCCGGCGTCTATTTCATCCAGAAGCTTATCTACCTCATCTGCCGGTGTCTGTCCGTCATCATCCAGGCAGACAATCACATCTCCTGTTACATGATGGAATCCCGCCATAAGAGCCGCATGCTGTCCAAAGTTCTTAGCAAGATCAATTCCAATGATTTTACTGTTTTCCAGGCATAACTGTTTGATTACATCCATCGTATGATCCGGGGAACAGTCATTAACAAGTATGATTTCATATTCATAAATGTCACGCTTTTTATTCAGCACACTCATTTTATTTATAATCTCTTCTATTACTTTTGGAAGGGTCAGCTCTGACCGGTAGCAAGGAATCACAAAACTAATCATTTCCTGCTTCTTCTGTTCCATTTTCATTACATACATATCCTTTTTCTCTCCATCTGAGCAGACCACATCCTTTAAATAAGACGTCTGAACGAATCCTGCCCTTTGATAACTTCTGACTGCTGCTGCATTATCTGTAAAAACCCTGAGGATCAGCTTACTCAGCTTCATTTCCTCAAAGGCGTAGGATACCGCCAATTTAGCTGCCTCAGTTCCATATCCTCTCCCAATAGCATCATCTTCTCCAATGAAAATACCGTACTCCGCTTCCTTTTTATTTCTGTCAATGTCCCGAAAGTACACGCTCCCCACGGGGCGCTCTGTTTCCTTTTCACAAAGAATAAACTGTAATGCCTTCCCGGTTTCTATCATTGTCTTCGTCCAGTTCCTATGGCTTGCAGGAGTAAACTCTTCCCTATATATAAAATGTTTTCTTACTCTTTCATTGTTGCGCCATTTTACAATCAGCTCCGTATCGCTGTCTGTCATTAGCCTAATGATAATATTAATTCCGGCAATCTTAGTATCCTGCATATTTTTCTCCACTTAGCCTTTTTAATTGATAAGTTCATTTAATAAATTCATTTAATGAACTCACCTTCGGCTTTTATTTGATATACTCCGATGATGTCATGAATGGTATCCACCAATTCCAGATTAACCTGTAAGTTCTGATCTTTATAATAATCTATGAAAGGAGTAATATCTTTTGCAAGCTCCATCATCATATATACATTACCGTTATCCACAAGCGCCTCTTGCATGGAATCAATTCCAAAGGCATCCATCTTTTTATAATAAGACGGACTTTTGGTTAACCATCCTCCCATAATATCATAATTGGCTAACTGATTCCTATCCCATACAAATACTTTTTCAGAATAATACATTGAGGTAACCGGGTCTGACACCGAGGAATATACATCAAAAAAATAAAAATTATCTTTATGATCCTTACAATATGACTTCATGGAGGAGTCTGTGATATTGGCCTCCATCCTGCCGGCATATTCTAAGTCTAATTTATCCATCTCCCCGGGAAGCACAAAGATTGCAAATAAGCTGAGCATTACCGGAAATACAACCAAGGCTTTCATTTTTCTGCATTCTATAAAGAGTATTGCCCATAATATACAGAGCTCCACCAAATATAAAGGATGAGTAATTCTCTCCGGATATCTGTTTCTAACGATAAGGAACATCCATAATCCGGTTCTGACAATACCAAGAAGAGAAAGCTGCCAAGTGATTTGGAGTATGGATTTAAAGCTGTTTAAGATAACTGCCACAAAAACAAATACATAACTCGCCACCAACATGATATTCCATGGAAAGTCACTGTCCTTATGAAGTAAACGGTAGCGGTAATTAGCAAAACTACTTTTAAGCACTTCTCCAAAGGGGATTTCTTTAGATTGCTGTTTTTGATACTGAGCCATGGTTTCTAATATGGGAGCGTCTATGGCTTCGTCCAATCCAAAATTATACTGCTTAAATAATAGTTCCCTTTCGCTTTCTGCGAGACCTAATTTATCATATAATTCTCTGTTCTCTTCGTAGGGAGGAATCTCATGAAAGTCATATAATTCTGTTCTGCTATCAAAAAATTGAACATATGATTTCCACTGATTTCCACCAAATGCCAGTGCATTTATGATAAACACAACTGCGATACCACCTATTATAAGTCCAAACACAGATAGGTATTTTTTTATATTATCTATAGTAAAAACATCTTTTTCCTCAGACCATTTATAGATACCTGCCACGCAGATAAGCGGCAGTAACAGAAGCAGCATCTCTGAACGCATACTGAATGCGATAATGATAAGAAGAATACTGGGAATATTCTTTTTAATAAATCCTTTACCGGATACCTTCGCTTCTCCTGTTACAAACAAGAAAGCAGCGGTAGCTGCAAGAAGACCGCAAGTAACCGTATAGTGGAGAAATACAAAGTGCTTGAAAAACAATGCGGTAAAAACGATACATTCCAATCCGCCCATCAGAAGCTTTGACCATACACTTTTTCTAAAGGAAAGGCTTCTTTCAATGATAAGATAGAGACTGAAATATTGCAAAATGCACAAAAGACTTCCATAAACAGGAGCCTTGGGAAATATTCGATATAAGATACTGATGAGCAGGCTTAAGGGATACTGCATCTGTATGTTATGTCCCTCCGGAGTTCCTGTATAAACACCGGAGAGTATATCCTTCATAAACACATCATCATTCATATCAAAATAGAAATCATATCTTATTGCTGTAAAAACAATCAATACAAGAATAAACCCTAATCCGATTATTTGGTTTTCATACTTTCGAATATGCTTAAACACCATAGAATTCCTTCACTTTATCTGTAATATAATCTACTTCTTCCGCTGTCAGCTTATAAAACATAGGCAGGCGCAGCAATCGTTCACTTTCCTTTGTTGTATAGTGATCCTCCCCATGAAAACGGCCGAATTTTAATCCTGCCGGTGCCGTATGCAGAGGAATATAATGAAATACTGACATGATATTATTTTCCTTCAAAAAGTCTATGAGAGCAGTCCGCTCCTGAATATCTTTTGTTTTTATATAAAACATATGAGCATTGTGAACACAATTCTTTGGAATAAAAGGCAATTCAATGTTTCCGGTTTCTGCCAATGAGGATAAGTTTTCATAATATTGATTCCATCTTGCCAGACGAGTATTGTTGATCTCATCAGCCAGCTCCAACTGAGCAAAAAGATAAGCCGCATTCATGTCACTGGGAAGATAGGATGAACCATAGTTCATCCAGCGGTATTTATCCACCTGACCGCGGTAAAATTTACTTCTATCAGTTCCCTTCTCTCTGTATATTTCTGCGTTTTCAATATGTTCTTTATCTCTGATAAGCAAAGCTCCGCCTTCACCCATGCTGTAATTCTTCGTCTCATGAAAGCTAAGGCAGCCGAAATCTCCTATGGTACCCAGCTCCTTCCCTTTGTAGGAAGACATAATTCCTTGTGCCGCATCTTCAATTACATAAATATTATATTTCTCAGCAATTTCCATAATCTTATCCATTTCACAGGACACCCCTGCATAATGGACCACGGCAATCGCTCTGGTTTTCTCTGTAACTGCAGCCTCTATCAGATTTTCATCAATATTCATAGTATCCGGACGAATATCTACAAAGACCACTTTCGCTCCCCTTAATACAAAAGCATCCGCCGTAGAGACAAAAGTATAAGAAGGCATGATTACCTCATCCCCTTCTTTTATATTGGAAAGAAGAGCTGTCATTTCCAATGCATGGGTGCAAGAAGTAGTAAGAAGACATTTTCCGGTACCCGTCCGCTCCTCAATCCACTTGCTGCACTTTCTGGTAAATTCACCGTCGCCGCATATCTTTTGATTGTCTACTGCCTGTTTGATATAATCCATTTCTTTTCCTGTAAATGGGGGAATATTAAAGTTAATCATAACTCTCTGTCCTTTCACTTTATTGGGAACCT
>CAYXCV010000011.1:0-43124 GCA_964463365.1 uncultured Kineothrix sp. | reverse complement strand
TGCCGTTCCACAAGAACGTGCCGTTCCACAAGAACGTGCCGTTCCACAAGAGTGGTTGCAGTGACAGCAGCATTCATATACATAACGCGGGTGAAAACTTTTCATTCTAGCCGACAACTTTAACTTGAAATGTTATGGTAGCGGTTCCCAGCCCTGCTATAGAAGGAATGGTATAGGACAGAATGCCTGCTGTGATGGTCGGGGCAACTGCCGAATTGTTTACTTTGAAGGAATCTGGAACATAGGTGCTTCCGGCCGGAATCGCATCAGTAAATGGTAAATTCGTAATGGAACCGATTGCAATATTAACAATGGTGACAGTATATGTCAATGTTTCACCAATAGCAGCAATAGGCTTATCAACCAATTTTACAATTGTTGGAGCGAGAAGCAAAAGTGTTTCAACCGGAAGACTGCTTATAGTTTTTCCGCCATATTCTATACTGGCAATATTATTTATTTTATTAATGATAGCCATCTTTATTCTCCTTTAATTTTAAACTATTTCATTAATAGTTTATGCCCAAAGAAGAGTTGATGTTACTATAAGTCCTGATTATAAAAGGAAGCCTATCTATAATATTTTATCTAAATCGTGTTCGGCACCAATAAATTTCATGTACTCATGTGTGATATTTAACGAGTTCAAATATAAATGCATAATTTCATTGTCACAAAACAATATGTCACTTGTTCCGATGTGTATATCAATGTTTAAATTCCTACGTATTATATCTGCGTTTTGACGTACCAGGCATAAGATATTATTTTCCTCTAAATATCGCTCTTCATGTATCATTTCTTCATATAGCTCGATAGCCTTTTCTGGCGATTCTCCCACCCCACGATAATCCTTATGGTATTGGTGGTGATATGTTCCGGCGTAAGAAGTGACAGAGCTAAATAATTCAGAATATTTAACGGCATAATAAAATGCCATTGCACCTCCCATTGAAAAACCTGACAACTTCCTATTTTCTTGGGTTGCGTTTGTTCTGTATTGCCTGTCGATATGGGGAATCAATTCTTTAATAAGAATAGATTCAATTTGCAATAAAGCATCAATATACTCGTTTTCAGAAGAAATGGCATTCATAAAGACAGTAATAGCCTGTCTGTTTCTACAGGTTTTTTCAATTGACCATATTTCCGATGATTCATTGCCCTGCCAACCATGAATATGATACGTAACCGGGTATCTTACTTCACTTTCCCAATAATCGGGTGGAAGATAAATATTATAGCCGATGTCGTGAATTAACACATGACTGTAAAATGTTTTATGAGAGATATCTTTTGGTGATTTGGTTGGTGGATTTATATAATTCATTGCACTTTCGTTCCTCTCGTCGAATATCCATAACAGAAAGGCGATATCATCACTGATACCGCCGTTTAGTTCAATGCAGGAAAAGGGACTTGAACCCTCATGATATTGCTATCACACGGACCTGAACCGTGCGCGTCTGCCAATTCCGCCATTCCTGCACGCAAAGATTATTTTATATGTTTTTACCGCTTCTGTCAACTAGAAAATGTATACTTTTCTTTTCTGTCACATACAATTTTAATACAGTAAAATCTTAAAATACATCAGAAAGGATTAAGATATGTGTCAGAATATAAACTCCTCCCATCATAAGATTTCAAATGTAGCTATCGTTGGCAGAATAAAAGATACTGTTAATTATGAAAAAGCTCTTCATACAATAGGGGTCTCTTGCCTTACTACTATGGATATCGGGCGACTCTCGGAATATGATGCTCTTTTGCTCCCCGGCGGGGGAGATATCACTCCAGCTTTTTTTGGACAGAAAAATCAAGGCTCCAAAAATATTGACATAGAGTTAGATATTACACAGATGCAGGCACTGGATCTCTTTGTAAAATGGAAACGCCCGGTATTTGGCATATGCAAAGGCGTACAGGTTATCAATGTTTTCTTCGGCGGAACCATTATTCAGGATTTGCCCCAAGCCAGGCAGCATGCATGGATTGAGAAAGATCAGGTACACTCTTCTCATGCAGTTCCCGAATCGGTACTTTTTACATTATACGGAGAACATTTTAATATAAATAGTGCACACCATCAGGGAATTGGGACATTGGGTCATGACCTTACCGTTATTCAGACTTCCGATGACAATGTCATAGAAGGCATCATACATAATACGCTTCCTATTATAGGCGTACAGTGGCACCCCGAACGGCTCTTTGATTATCCTTCGCCCGATGATACCGTCAATGGAAGTCTCCTGTTTTCTTACTTTATATCCTCGTTTGAATCCGCCGGAATTTGAGGTTTTTTCCTCTTCCGGCGCCTTTTTTCAGACTTCTTTTTATTTTCTTCCGACCGTACCTGTAATTCCTCCTTCGCCCGCTCCTTGGTAATATCGAATAAGGAGGTAATTATCTTCTTCATCATATCGGCTGTCTGCACATCTAAATCCTTAATGGCCGCAATAACAGCCGTCATATTTTTCTTCCAATCTGCTGTGAAATCAATAAGGGTTACCGCCTTAGAAGCTGATACTACCTCATATAAGGTATCCACGAAGGAACGGATATGCTCCTGATCCAGAGATAATATCCATGTATTAAGCGCTTCATCCAGAAATCTTCTTCTCTTGTATATATCCTTCACTTGAACAAATTTATCATCCTTCACCAGCCAGGTATATGGGTCATGCTGCAGCAGTCCAAAGGTTTTACTTTCTACCACCATATAATTGTCCTCAACGGAGCCTAAGATCATACCTACCATTGAGGAGTGGGGAACTATTTTGATTACCTTATCCGCTATTTTAGCATAGTTTCCTTTTTCTCTTATTTCAGGACGAAATCCCGGTCCGTCATGACTAAAAATATTTACAATCCTCTCACGAACCTCTGCTCTGCAATTCATTGCGGCATATATTGCAAAATTCCCCCCTTTGGAATGACCCCCAATATAAAATTCCTTAGCAAACTTTCTGGAAATCTGATTGATATATTCAACACTATAAATTTGCCCCGCTACCGGCTCAGAAAAAGCAAGGTTAAAATCTTCCTTCCATCCAACAATCGTCTCATCCGTTCCCCGGTAGGCAATATAAACAGTTTTATCCTCCAATAAAAATGTAATCGCTGAAAATTGGGTTTCTTTTTCAGGTTCTATGATATTCACATAATAATTCATTTTAAGGGTTTGAAAACGAACACTGTTTAACATACCGCTAAACAGTGCCTTATTACTCTCTCTATATCTTTCATCTGCAAATAGTTTATCGCTGTCTTGATGGTTTTCTAAATATTCTATCGTAACAAACGGTTTCTCTTGTGAAATAAACGGTACAATTCCATCAAATTTCAAATAGGAAAATTGGCACAATACCAAACTGTCCACTTCATTCATTGGCTTTTCTGTAAACGTATAGTCCCCATATTCTTTTAAGTAGTCTATAATGGTTCCCATTTTTCACCACCTTTAAAATCTTGCCTCCAAATGCCCGATATTTTTAATAAGAACCGATACTGTTCCATCCGGATTCGTTATAAATTCTACGCTTCCCGGATTCTTATACTGCTCCATCGGAATCTTAATCTCAATTCCCGTATCCGTATATAGGTGCTGCTTCTGATATTTTCTTATGGTCGTCTCACTTTGAGGAAGTATTTCTTCTTTTACCATATCATACTTTTCCATTTTGTCCTGAAAAGCAATTTTTAACTCCGGTTTTTCCTCGAAAATTTTATCCGCAATGGCTTCTACTACAAAACCACCGTTTTCCTGCAGTTCCTCTTGTATAATACTTTTGGCTTTCATCTGCACTTCGTACTGGGAATATTCGTCATAAGCGTCCTTCTGTACGGATTCCACTGCTCTTGTAACAATAGATAGCTTAGATTTATGTGACATGTGGCTGCTGCATTTGAGAAACAAATATGAGAAATAATTTACCTTTTCACCATTTACATCATATTTTTTCTCCACAACCTGCACCGATAAATCGTCCAGACATATGATTGCAGCCTCACTCAGTCGCTGTGTTTCCGAAGGCAGAATAGATTTATGTGTGATAATCTCATTAGCATTACCACCCTCTTTAGAAGCAAGAGTGCGATGGGTATAAAGAGCCTTATAATTCATTTTAAGAAAAGAAATATATTCGTTTTCTCCATACCTGAATCTTACCACAATTAAATCTGCCGATGGAATATCTATATTGCTATTCATGATACTATATAGATAATCCGCCGCGTCCTTGCTTAAATCTATAAAAAAATCATCCGAGTACTGATTCAGCATCTTATAAACTTCTGATTCTTCTTTATAGAACTGACATGCCTTACTATCGTCTCCTGAGGAAATCTTTGCTATATGTTCTTTGAGAAAATCGGCAAACTCCGAACCATATTCCAGCTCCGTATCGGACAACACAGGCATACCTACGGTAGAGTCCAAAATGTGCACTATCACCTTTTTTATTCTTATGTCTTCCTTCATCATCATCTGTCGTACCTCATCTTATGTTCTTTATTTTTTCCATGTCGTTGGTGATAATAATATCAGCATCGGCAAGAGCTCTAATCTTCCTGCAAGCATATCAAACATCAGAATATATTTAGAAAATACTGAAAATGCTGAGTAGTTACCTGCAGGACCCACCATATTAAGTCCCGGTCCCACATTGTTAAAAGTAGCTGCAACCGCAGTTATATTTGTTGTAAAATCAAATTGATTTAAAGAAAGCAGTAAAAACGATCCCATAAAAATAATAACATAAATCATCGTATATACCTGTACTGATTTTATTACACTGCTCTCCACGGTATGTCCGTCCATATGAATCTTCTTAATGCTTCTGGGGTGTATCAGATGAGAAATCTCATTTTTAATGGAACGAAGCATAATAATCAGTCGTGAAACTTTAAATCCTCCCCCCGTACTGCCTGCACAGGCTCCCAGTAAGGATAACAAAAACAAGATAACCTTTGAGAATTCAGGCCAAACATTATAATCTAAGGTAGCGTATCCGGTTGTTGTAATCACTGAAGCCACCTGGAACATAGCATGATGAAAGGCGTTTGAAAAGTTCTCAAAGAACCCTCTTGTATTGAAAGCAATTAATATTGCGGCTGCAAAGATAATTCCCAGATAATAACGGACTTCTTCACTTGCTATCGCCTCTTTGGGTTTTTTAATTAAGAATAAGTAATACACGTGAAAATTGATACCACATAATATCATAAATATAGTAAAAATAGTCTGTACCGTTATGGAGTAGCTTTCGATACTGGAATTTAATATCCCAAATCCTCCCGTACCTGCTGTTGAAAAGCTTAATGTCGTTGCATCATATAAATCCAGCCCTGCTATTTTAAGTAAAATAATCTGTACCAAAGTAATCACGATATAGATACCATAGAGTATCATCGCCGTATGTTTTACACGGGGGACTAATTTTCCCACACTGGGACCCGGACTTTCCGCACGCATCAGATGCATATTATAGCTGCCTGACAATGGTAGAACAGCCAGAATCAACACAAGAACCCCCATTCCTCCTATCCAGTGTGTGAAACATCTCCAGAACTGAATACACCTGGATAACGATTCCACATCGGTTAAAATAGTGGCTCCTGTTGTGGTAAAACCTGATATCGTTTCAAATAAAGCATCTGAATAAGAGGGGAATTCTCCGCTTAAATAGAATGGCAGAGCACCTATGATACTTAGGAGTATCCAGCTTAAAGAAACTGTGACAAACCCTTCTTTTGCATAAAATACGGTGCTTTTGGGCTTAAATCGTCTTCCGATTCCGCCTATCACCAGACATACTGCGATTACAACCGCAAAATAAATAAAACTTTTTTCCTTATAAAAGATTCCTATCAAACAAGGCAATGTCATAAACAATGCTGCAAATTCTAGTACACGGCACAATATATAACGTATGATTGAATGGTTCATTATCTTTCCCTCTACTTTAGTATTCTGTCATATATTAATATTATTTAGGAAGCTAATATATCCTTAATGTCATATAAACCTCTTGTGGTTGTCACAATGACTACCGTGTCCCCAACTTCAATTTTGCTCTGTCCCCCAGGAGTTATAATATTTCCTTTATGATTGATAGCACAAATAAGCATACTTGGTTTTATATTTAAATCAATCAAAGGTATTCCTGCCACCGGTGAATCTTTTCTTATTTTAAATTCAAGGGCTTCAACCTTGTCATTATCCATGCGGTATAATGTTTCAATATTGCTGCCTAATGAATTCTGCATTCCTCTGACATATTTTATAATAGATTCCGACGTAATATACTTGGGATAAATGATTGTTCCGATATCCAATTCTTCAATAATTTCGTCATATGCAATTCGATGAACCTTAGTAATTAATTTTGCCTTTGAGATACTCTTTGCAAAAAGAGAAAGCATAATATTTTCTTCATCAATATTGGTGAGCCCTACAAAAGAGCCCGCCTGGGGTAAACCCTCTTCCATCAACAGATTCCGGTCTGTACCATCTCCCAATATAAGCATAGCATGAGGCAGTAGCTCACTTAATTCCTCACAGCGCTTTTTATTCTTCTCCACGATCTTCACATCAATTCCAATGGAAATCAACTGCTTCGCCAGATAATAGGCTGTTTCTCCGCCACCAACAATAAAGGCATCCTTTGCCCTTGTTGTAGGCACGCCTAATTTTTTAAAAAATAATACAGTATTCTTAACAGAACCTACGACATATATCTCATCTCTTGCTTTAAGAGTAAAGTTTCCGTCAGGAATATATACTTCTTCTCCTCGTTCTACAATGCATACAAGAACACCGCACTTCATCGTAGCCGAAATGTCCTTTAGAGAATGATTGCATAATTCGGAACCTTCTTCTATTTTATATTTTACTAACTCTATCCTACCCTTCGCAAAGGTATCGATTTTAATCGCCGATGGAAATTTCAGGACACGGGCAATTTCCATTGCCGCCGCTTCTTCCGGATTAATAATCATAGAGAGTCCCAGTTCTTCTTTTATAAAATTAATTTCTCTGCTGTAAACAGGATTCCGGACTCTGGCTATTGTATGGCAGCCTCCTGCTTTTTTGGCAATTAAACAGCAGAGCAAATTCAGCTCATCCGAACCGGTCACTGCAATTAATAAATCCGCTTCTTCAATTCCTGCCTCAACCTGCATGGAGTAACCGGCTCCATTACCAACAATTCCCATGATATCAAAATTATTGCTTACATTCTGCACAACGTCACTATTTAAATCTATGACCGTAATATTATGTCCTTCTGTACTAAGCTGTTCCGCTAAAGTCACTCCAACATTGCCGCAGCCTACTATGATAATCTGCATAATCACACCTCGAAACTACATTTATTTATTGTATTAATCCTTCAAATCTTTTTGACATTACTTCATATTGCTCTTTTATCTTTAAATAAAGACCTATAGTCTGATCCTTTTGCAGTTCAAAATTTTTGATAATTTTATCATAATTGCTGATTAGGCAATCCACTACTGATTGATTGATTTTATGCTGATTGGCATCTTCAGTTAATATTTTTTTAATTATATCACTCTCAAATGCTTCTTTATAGCTTCTTTTTCCATATAGAGCACTTAATATATCCGCTACCGCCACAATCTGCTGCGATAAAGTCAGGTCCTCTTCCGTAAGTCCTTTATGATATCCTGAGCCATCCAATTTTTCATGGTGCCTGATAGCAATCTCAAGTACTTCCTTACTCACAATCCCTGATAGAATCATTTCCGTTATACTCACATGTGCCCTCATGATTCGCATCTCATTCGGATCCAGCTTACCCGGAGCTTCCAAAATATTCAGGGGAATCCCGATTTTACCCAAATCGTGAAGCAGCGCACCATAATACATATCTCTTAATTGTCTTGCCCCGACTTTCATCAATCGACCCAATTGACCTGCGAAATTTACAGTAGCCATCGTATGAAGCACGGTATGCTCACTTCTGAAATCAATGGTATATATGAGCATTTCCAAAAAACCCTTCTTATACTTTTCTGAAAACACACCATGTGAGAGAAGATTATTCAGCTCTGTTTTATATTCTCCGCTTGCTAATTTAGCAGTAATCCCATACTTTTTTTCTGCTTTAAAGAACAAGTCCAGAGCCCTGCCAGAAATTTTCACATCTCTGTATTTTGCAAAATAGTCCGGCTCCATTTCCATTTCTTTTTTACGCATGAAATTATCCATTTTATCTGCAAGAGCCAGGCACTCCGTTATATGTTCATATTTGCTCTTCACCAGTCCATATCTATTGTAGTCTAAATGATGATATAGAATCACTTCAGCCTTATCCCCCAGAGGAGATAGATATTTTAAAAATAAAAAACCATAAATAGAATGCGGCCACACATCTTTCGATTCGTAGTCTGCCACATTAATAACTCCCTCTTCTTTAAAGAGCCCTATATCATGCAAAAGTCCAAGCATTGTATATTCCAAGAGTTCTTGTTCCGAATAGCTTTGTTCATATTCCAGCATTTTATACAACATATAGCCGACAATCTCTCCGTGAGTCACTATATTCGGATTCAGAATACTCAGCGTTTTGTTAATTATCGCATTAATATGTTCACATCTAATGATTACACTCATTCCTTCATCTCCTATCCAGCATTACTGTTTGCCCTGACAAGGAATCCATTTTTGTATCCGTACTATTATATCATTAATATATCATGATAGCAAAAGAAAACATAAATTACATCCTATATTTATATATTAGAATTAAGTATATATTTGAGGATAACCTTTGTGAAGTTTTTATCATCTATCAATGATTTCTTATGGAGTTTTCCACTTCTATTTGTTTTGATGGGAACTCACCTTTATTTTACTTTAAAACTTAATGTTCCACAACGTCATATCGGAAAAGCCTTACGGCTTTCTATTACACCGGAGCCTACCGATAACTCCAAAAAAACAGAGAACATTTCTTCTTTCGGTGCACTTGCCACCTCCCTTGCGGCTACTCTTGGTACAGGAAACATTATCGGTGTCTCCACCGCCGTTGCTTTAGGTGGTCCCGGTGCCGTTTTCTGGTGCTGGCTTACCGGAATTCTTGGTATGGCTACTTCTTATGCCGAATGCTATCTAAGTATGCTGTTTCGTGAAAAAAACAAACAGCAGCTTTATGTCGGCGGTCCTATGTATGTATTGAAAAACGGTTTACATAATAAACACCTTGCGAGAATTTATGCCTTATGTACGGTATTTGCCGCATTTGGAGTGGGATGCACCACGCAAGCTAATTCACTGACCCAAACCACATCTTCTGTCTGGGGTTTCTCTCCTCATATAGTAGGAATCGCTGCTGCTGTTGTTGTGGGGCTTGTTATTCTGGGGGGAATTCAATCTATCGGAAGCATATGTATGAAAATTGTGCCTGTACTTGGTTTTCTATATATCGGAAGTTGTATCATCCTGCTTATTATTAACCGGGATGCGCTGCCTGCTGCCATCCTTGTTATTTTAGAGCACGCCATTATGCCAAAAGCCGTATTAGGCGGTATTGCAGGTTATTCATTAAAACATGCTGCCAGATATGGAATTGCCAGAGGTTTGTTTACTAATGAAGCCGGAATTGGGACTTCAGCAATTGCTGCTGCCTCTTCCTCTAGTGTAAGTCCTTCCAGACAGGCATACGTATCCATGACTGCTGTTTTCTGGGATACGGTGGTTATGTGCCTGTTAACCGGTTTGGTCATCGTTGCCAATATGCTAAAACATCCGGATTCTATCCTTGGAGTGAATGAAACCGGGCTTGCAAATGCCGCCTTTAACTATCTTCCAATCGGTGGAAATACGTTTCTTGCCCTTTCTCTTACTGCGTTTGCCATTACAACTTTAATTGGATGGTCATATTTTGGTGAAAAAGCAATGGAATTTCTTTTTGGGGAGAAGAGCATTTCAATTTATAAGCTTGTATATATCGTTATGATCTATATCGGAGCTGTTATCCCTCTTAACATTGTATGGGAATGCACCGACCTCATCAACGGTATCATGGTACTGCCTAACGTTCTTGCACTCTTTTTATTAAAAGATTATATAAAAGAAAAGTGATAATAAAAGGAACCGCTATGGAATACTTTTCATAACGGTTCCTGAGTTTCATTATTAAAATATATAGAAATCTTTGTTCCTTTTCGTTCTTCACTTTCCAAAAACATCTCAGCATCGTTCTTTGCCACAATATGTTTGACAATGGCAAGTCCCAGTCCAGTACCTCCGGTGGATTTTGAACGGCTTTTATCCACTCGATAAAATCGTTCAAAGATTCTTTCCCGATGCTCTTTCGGAATTCCGATTCCCGTATCCTCTACAATAAGAACCACTTGATCCCCCATAGGTTCTACGGTAACACAGACCTTACCATTTTTATTATTGTAACGGATAGCATTATCGCATAAATTATAAACCAGCTCTTCTAACATCTGCCTCTCGGAGCGGATTATGCACGGTTTTCCTTTGAACTCTAAGGAAACGCCTTGATTGTCTGCATTAATCTGCAGCATATTGACACAGGTTTCCGCAATACTATATAAGTCTACTATTTCAAATGGTTCCTCTCTCTCAATCACATCCAGCTCTGACAAACGTATGACATCGTTAATCAGTGTGAGCAAACGATTGGAATTATGGTGAATTTCTCTTGCAAATCTTGTTACATCCTCTTCCGATGCCATACCACTTTCAATCAGCTCCGAATATCCCGAAATAGACGTAAGCGGTGTCTTCAGTTCATGGGAGACATTGGCGGTAAATTCCTGCCGCATGCCGGTACTGCGCAGAATATCTTCGTGCTGATTTTTTATCGTGGCAACAAAAGGAGCCAACTCCTCATAGGTATCTAATTCACCTAGATGATCCACATTCTGAGCAATCTTCTCTATGGGTTCCACTAAGCTATTTGTTAGAACATGGGCAATAAAAATACAAACAAAAATAAGTATTACGGTAATGATTAATATGGAAGGTAATGCTCCTTCAAAAACAATCCATATACTGTCAGCGTCCTTGGCAACTCGAATCACTTGATTGTTCTCCATCTTCATTGCATAATAAAAAGTGTTTTTTTTCATAGTGGAGGAGGTTCTTACCGCTTCTCCTTCTCCGTCTGAATACGCCATTTTAATTTCCGGCCGGTCGGCATGACTGCTCATTTTTTCTGAATTAGCATCGCTTTCGTATATGACTTCACCGGATTCATCTACTACTGTAATTCTTACGTTATCATTGCTGGAATCATAATTACTTTTCATAATATCACTGAGTGCAGTAGTGTTTTTTAATAAATAAGCATAAGTTTTTAAATCCTCCATAATTTGATGCTTGAAAGACTCATAACAAACCGCAGTAACCATAATCATCGTTGAAACTATCGCAATGACTGCTATGGTAATTAATTGAAAATTAATTCTCTTTTTCATATTGATACCAAACCTATTCCGATTAAACTGTAAATATATATCCTACATTTCGGACCGTTTTAATCATGCTTCCTGCCTCTCTCAACTTCTGACGCAGTGTCTTAATATGCATATCCAGCGTTCTTGATTCCCCTTCAAAATCGGTACCCCATATTTTGTCTAAGATAGTATCTCTTGAGGTAACAATTCCGGCATTGTTCATTAACAATTTAAGTAACTCATATTCTTTATAGGTAAGCTCACAAACTACGTCACTCACCGTAACCATACGCTTCTCTTCATCTAAGCAAACATTTCCAAGGTGAAGCACCTTCTCTTCGCTCTTATTACTCCTTCTCAGCAAGGCCTTCACTCTTGAAATCAGCTCCATCACACCAAAAGGTTTTGTCATATAGTCATCAGCACCCATATCCAAACCCTTTACTTTATCTATCTCCATAGTTTTTGCCGTTACCAGAATAATAGGTATATGCTTCGTTTCCCCTCCACTACGGAGTTTTCTAACAATTTCTAACCCATCTTCGTCGGGAAGCATAATATCCAGTATGATAATATCTGGTTTTTTAAGCATCATCTCTATATAAAAATCTTTTGCACATTCAAAATCCTTGATATCATATCCGGTATTTTTAAGTGCAAATACTTCTATTTCCCGAATATTCTTATCATCCTCAACCACATATATAAGAGCCATCTTAGAAACCATGCCTTTCCCTGTTTATAATAAAACTTTTTTGTTAAGGTAGTTCATATCTTTCCTGAAATCGCTTAACATGATCAAAAAATTCCTGATTATTGGTGGCTTTCATCCTATCCAAATATTCATGAGTTTCAAAGCCCTCTTCTTTGCTCTCCATTAAACTAAAAGATATATTCGAGCAATGATCCGCTACTCTTTCATAGCTGGTTGTCACATCTGCCAGTATAAATCCCATTTCTATCGTACATTTTCCTTTTCTAAGCCGCTTAATATGACGCTTTTTCAGTTCCGCATTGAGATAGTCAATTACCTCTTCCAAAGGCTCCACTATCTTAGCCAGATTAATATCCTCTTCCTGAAAAACTAAAAATGAGGTATTCACAATGTCCTTTACCGCTTCTGTAAAAACATCTAATTCTATAATAGCTTTATTGGAGAAACTTAACTCTTTACGATACATCTCATGTGCTGCTTCCTTAATATTAACGGCATGATCGGAGATACGTTCAAAGTCTCCGATATTATGCAGCAAAAACGATAAGATACGGCTATCTTTTTCCGATAAATCCTTACCGCCAAGCTTGACGAGATATGCTCCCAGCTCATCCTCATAACGATCCACTTTATCTTCCAATTCCACTACCCTTTTTGCCGTTTTCTTATTATATTCATGTAATAAACTCATTGATAAGAATAAAGCCTCTTTCGCATAGGAAGACATTTCAATCGCTGCTGTCCTGCACTGCTCCAGCGCATAACCCGGCGTACTTAAGAACCTGGAGTCAAGAATCTGGATTTCTTCCTTCTGAGCCTGATCCTCTACTGCTTCCACTTCATCATCTTTGATTGTAAAACAAGCAAGTCTTTCAAGTCCTGAGGAAAACGGAAGTAATATCGCAGTTGAAAATATATTGAAAGCAGTGTGCACTACCGCTATTCCTGCTGCATTTGCAGAAATCTTCATAAAAGCAAACGGAATCACAGCGTGAATGGCATAGAATAAAACCATAAAAATGACAGTACCTATGATATTAAAGTAAAGGTGAACAAGGGCTGCACGTTTCGCATTCTTACTTGCACCAATGCCAGATAATATTGCAGTGATACAAGTACCGATATTCTGTCCCATGATAATGGGGATTGCGGCACTGTAGGGAACAGCTCCTGTGGCACACAAAGCTTGTAAAATACCAACGGAAGCAGAAGAACTTTGAATGATAGCTGTTAATATGGTACCTGCTATAAGACCCAAAATAGGATTAGAAAAGGTGGTTAACATGTTTGTAAACTCAGGTACATCTGCCAAGGGCTTCACTGCATTTGACATCGTATCCATTCCAAACATCAAAACAGCAAATCCAATCATAATAGTACCCATATCTTTTAGTTTATCCTTTTTGGAAAACATTAAAAAAGCAATTCCGATAATAGCAAGTATCGGTGAAAATGACGAAGGCTTGAGCATACGCATAAAAAACCCTTCACTTTCTATGCCTGATAAGCTAAGAATCCATGAAGTAACAGTTGTACCGATATTTGCCCCCATAATAATACCGATTGCTTGCGTCAGCTTCATAATTCCGGAGTTTACAAAACCAACGACCATTACCGTTGTTGCTGAAGACGACTGAATCACTGCCGTTACGCCCGCTCCCAATAAAACTGCTTTCAGTTTGTTAGAGGTCAGCTTTTCTAAAATCAGTTCCAACCTTCCGCCTGACGCTTTTGAAAGACCGCCCCCCATTACTTCCATACCATATAAGAAAAGGGCCAATCCGCCTACCAATGTTAATATTCCGAAAAAATCCATGATTTACTCCTCCAGTAATTTATCTAAAGTTTTACATAAACACATCTTACAATACTAATGTAAAATTAAAAACCTTTTTATGTAAAATTTATGTAAAATTTTCTGGAAAATTATATCATCCGAATCTTCCTGCTATATAATCTTCTGTCCTTTTATCACTTGGTCTTGCAAATATATTGTCCGTTGTATCAAATTCTACTACTTCACCAACCAGAAAGAATGCCGTGTCATCCGACACTCTGGCTGCCTGCTGCATATTATGGGTTACGATAGCTACGGTATATTTCTTTTTCAGTTCTATCATCAATTCTTCTATTTTCAAAGTAGAAATCGGATCTAAGGCCGAGGTGGGTTCATCCATCAGGAGCACTTCCGGCTCTACTGCCAGTGCTCTTGCAATACATAATCTCTGCTGCTGCCCTCCGGATAATCCCAGTGCTGATTTTTTCATCCGATCCTTTACTTCATCATAAATTGCAGCACCCCGCAGACTGCTTTCTACAATTTCATCTAGTTTTGCTTTGTTTTTAATTCCATGAACCCGCGGTCCATAGGCAACATTATCATAAATACTCATAGGAAATGGATTCGGCTGTTGAAATACCATTCCGACTTTCTTACGGAGCAAAGTGGTATCTACATTGGAATCATATATATTTTCCCCGTCTAAAGTTACACTTCCCTCGATGTGTACGGAATCAATGAGATCATTCATCCTGTTAAGACTCTTTAAAAATGTTGACTTACCACAACCGGAAGGACCGATGAATGCCGTGACCGCATAGGGGCGAATATCCATATTTACATCCTTGAGTGCATGATTATCCCCATAATATAGATTCAGGTCTCTTGTTGTAATCTTACTGTTTGTCATAATTATTCCCTTCATTTATCATTTTAATTTGCTTACATCGAATCTTTTAGAAAGATATTTGGTTAAAAGATTGATAACCAAAACTATAACAAGTAGAACTGCTGCAATACCGAATGCTACATCATATTGAGCTTTGGACATGCTAAGATACAGTTGTATTGTTAGTGTACCACCGGATTGCATAATCTTATCAACCAGTCCCATGCCTGCTTTCGGTAATAGATACCCACTCCCTGCCGTAAATAATAAAGCAGCTGACTCACCTACGATTCTTCCGATAGCCAGAATGATGCCTGTGATAATTCCCGGCATAGCAGATGGTATTAAAATAGTTCTGATTGTATACCATTTGGCAGCACCCATTCCAAGTGCTCCGTTTCTATAACTATCCGGCACTGTTTTAAGTGCCTCCTGGGTATTTCTTGTAATCAGGGGAAGTATCATTAATGTCAGAGTAAGAGAACCTGTTAAGATTGAATACCCAAACCCTAATGTATTTCCGAAAAAAACCATGCCAAACAGACCAAATATAATGGACGGGATTCCTGACAATGTTTCTGTTGTGAATTCTATTATCCTCACCAGACGTCCCGGTTTCGCATATTCATTTAAATAAATTGCCGATCCGATTCCAATGGGCGTTGCAATCAATAAAGTAATTACAATAATATATAGAGTGTTTACAATATTACCCGCAATGCCCACTGTTCCCTTCAAACTGCTTGTAACCGTTGTTAAAAATTGTATATTAACGGCATGAACCCCTTTTATAAAAACATAACTGATAATTCCCAGTAAGAGAGATACTGAAATGGACGCCGATAAATAAATAAGAGCCTTTAAAATAATATCTGATGTTCTTTTTCTTCTTAAAGTAAGACCATTATAAGAAACAACAGCTGTATCACGAAAATCATAATTTGTTAAAGGATATGTTTGCATATTAGCCATCTTCCCTCCCCCTTTTCTTTAATATTCTTGTCAATGCGGTGTTGATGAGCATAATAAATCCAAAAAGTATCAGACCAATGGTAAACAGCACCTGCCTGTGTGTATCCGCAGCATATCCCATCTCACTGACGATTGCTGTTGTGAGAAACCGAACCGAATGAAAGGGCAGCGGAAGATTGACCGAGCTTCCCGATACAAGACTGATTGCCATTGCCTCACCAATCGCACGTCCTACACCGAGTACAACCGCTGTGATGATTCCTGATCTAGCCGAAGGTAATATCACTTTAAATATCGTCTGTATCTGTGATGCCCCGACTGCCAGTGAAGCGGCTTTCTGCCCAGCAGGAACCGATTTAATAGCGGATTCGCTAATATTGATTACCGTAGGCAGTATCATAATAGACAAAACTATGACCGCAGATATCAGATTCGCACCACCAGTAAACTGATGGGTACTAGATCCTGCAAAAATCTTTAATTCCAACCGATACATCATCGGGTTTAATATCATAATGCCTAACAAGCCATAGATAACAGATGGAATCCCTGCCAGTAATTCAACCGCCGGTTTTACAACTGCTGCCAGCCTTTTTGGTGCCACCTCTGCCAGAAAAACAGCTGTTAATACACCGATGGGAACTCCTATTAAAACTGCCAGTGCCGTACCGACGATAGATGTTAATATAATAGATAGGATACCAAAGGAAGGCTCCGCTGCCGTGGGTTTCCAAACCGTTCCGAATAAAATATCATTGATTCCCACTTTAAATAATGCGGGAGTGCCATTTATAATCATATATGCAGTAATAGACATCACTGCCATTACTGCCATAAAAGCACAGGCTGTTACCACCACCCGGGCTGTATTTTCCGTTGTTTGTTTATTCTTGTGAGTTCCTATAATTGTCAGGGACTTTTGATTGCTCATAACTGCTCCTTTTGCAAAGTAGCCGGGTATGGTAACTTCCATACCCAGCATTTTTATTTATTTCTTATTCTGGGAGAATCAGTCCCACTCCTGAAGTAACAGCCTTACCTTCTTCTGATGTCAAGTAAGCAAAGAACTCTTTTACTAATTCATTTTGCTCTGCTATTTCTCCATTTGTAGCCATTACAAAGGGTCTGCTTAAAAAGTAATTTCCCGCTTTTATATTGTCTGCCGTAGCCTCTACATCATCCAGTGCAAGTGCAATCACTGTATCATCCACAACATCAAGGGATACATAGCCGATGGAACCGGTGGTTGATGCTACCTTCGCCATAACTGCGCCTGTACTATCCAGCTCATTGGCATAAGCACAGACATCCTCAATATCAAGAATTTCTTCAAATGCTCCTCTTGTGCCTGAACCGGCCTCGCGTCCGACAACTACGATGGGCAGGTTTGCTCCGCCAACTTCACTCCAATTCTTTATCTCTCCTTTGTAAATACCGATGAGCTGGTCTTTCGTCAGTCCCACTGTTTCATTGGCCGGATCCACAACTACCGCAATACCATCAATGGCAACTATATTCTCAACTGCTCCTGCTTCTTTTTCACTATCCTTTAATGCTCTGGATGAATTACCGATATCTACACTGCCTGCTGTCACTGCTTCTATTCCGGCTGAAGAACCTGTGAACTCCGGTGTTACTGTTACTCCGGGATATTTTGCCATAAAACTTTCTGCGATTGCGTTAGCAAGCTTTTCCATAGATGTACTTCCCGATAGAGATATATTTCCGCTTAAGTTAGAGACCTCAGCCACCGGTGCCGCTGGTGCCGCCGTATTGTTCTCCTCTGCCGGCACTACTTCTTCCTTCGCCTCTACCTGTACTGTACTTTCTGTTGCCTGACTGCCGCATGCCACAAGTACCCCTGCGGTAAGTATTGCTGCACTTAAGAGTGCTAATGTTTTCAATTTACTATTTTTCATTTTTCTCCTCTTTCCTGCGAGTTTTTCGCTTTTAAGTTTTCCTTTAAACTCTAATTGAAAGTCTAGCATAGATAAAAAAATGAAAATATCATGGTTGAGTAATATGTATGTAATTTTTATGTAAAATAATTTTTGTATAATTTAACCAAAAATAGTAATAAATATGCCAGATTTTAATTATATATGATATAATAAGACCATCTTATAAATAAAAGGAGGCATTCTATGGAATCAAAATTAAATAAAATTATTTCAAAAGCAGATACCCGAATTGCACTTAAGTATTACTCCGGTCACTTTGTAACCCCTCACTCACATATCACCTGTTATCTGGATATGACAACTTTAAAAACAAGAGCTTCGGAGGCTGCTGCAGTAGCTGAGAATCTGGCACAGAGATATTCTATGAATACTATTGTTGATACCATTGTATGCCTTGATAATACAGAAGTAATTGGCGCTTATCTTGCCAGTGAGCTCACGAAATCAGGGGTTATATCCATGAATGCACACCAGACCATTTATGTAGTAAAACCTGAAATTGCAAGCGGTCAGATTATATTTAGGGATAATTACAAACATATGCTGGAACAGAAAAATGTATTTATATTGATGGGAACGGCTACCACAGGAGAATCCTTAGAAGATTGTATAGACAGTGTGATTTATTATGGTGGAATTATTACAGGTATGGCTGCCATATTCAGTGCAATTAATAAAATGGCGGGAATGCCCATAGAATCACTTTTTGGCATTAAAGATGTTCCTAATTATGCCAGCTATAAGCCCAATCATTGTCCGATGTGTAAGCAAAAACAAAAGATTGAAGCTTTGGTTAACGGTTATGGATACTCTAAGATTTAATAGTGTTTGAAACATGCGCCCGACAGGCGCGTATCATATCAAAACGGCGGTTATTAAACCGCCGTTTAGTTATTAATAATATTTATTATTAGACTATTAATTATCGATCCATCTCTGACTTTCTTCCGGTGCTGTGATGCTCCTGCACAATTCTGTCAATCTCCCGCAAGTCAGAGGAGGGCAGATCTCCGGGAATTGTATTTTTCACAGAGCTTGTTGCATTTCCATATACCAGTGCCTTTTCACAGGAAAAATTATACTTCAGCAAGCCATATAGCGCTCCTGATATATAGGCATCCCCACTTCCGATACGATCCACCACTTCAATATTACGATATGGTTCCTCTTTATAGAAACGGTCCTCTTTTACATGATAGATAACCGAACCAAACGTATGAACCTTAGGGCTATGCACAGTTCTTTGAGTTGCCGCAATGATAGACAGCGGATATTCAGAAGCAAAGCTTTTCATGATTTCCTCTGCATTACCTTCCTTTAAGAATGTAAGTCTTGCCGTGTCCTCCGAGCAGAAAAAGATATCTACATATGGAAGAATGGAGGTAATACATTCTCTTGCCTCATCACCGGCCCACAAATTCCCTCTGAAATTCACATCAAAGGATATTAAAGTACCATGCTCCTTAAATTTCTTTATCATTTCTATCGTTGTGGTTCTTGCCTGCTCACCAAGTGCCAGTGTAATACCGCTGGTATGAAAACATCTGGCAGAAGCAAAGAGTTCCTCCGGAAAGTCCTTTATATCTATCTTATTAACCGAGGTATGCTTTCTGTCATAAACAATTCCCGGCTTTCTTGGATGGGCACCATTTTCATAGTAATAAATTCCAAGCCTTGCATCACTATCGGTATCGTATGCAAGATAATCATCACTAACTCCGGTAAAACGTACTCTGTTCTTGGCATAGTTTCCAATAGAGCTGTCAGGTATCTTAGAAATGATTCCGGTTCTAAGCCCAAGCAGTGCCGCTCCTGAAACAACATTCAGCTCTGAACCGCCCACCTGCTTATGTAGAATCTCTCCCTGCACCAGTCTTTCATTATTGGGTGGTGATAATCTAAGAAGTATCTCTCCCAGTGCCAGTAAATCAAACTTTTTCTTATCCATAAGTGTTCCTCCATTTACATCCATTTTTATTTATCTCCGGTGGCTTCCTGATATTCCTTAGATGCCACTTCCTGCCAAGCCGTTTTATTGCCTTCTATGATTTTACCTGTGCTCATATCTACCGCATAGAAATTAAGGATTGCCGTTTTATAATTTCCGGTCTCATTATAATATTCCTTATAATATACAAAGAGCTGGCACTTGTTATTTTTAGATATACGGTCATAAACCACTGTCCTCATTGTTGTAATCTCATTCCCGTCTATTGTTTCCGTTTCTTCCCCCAAAATACCATAAAAATTGCCCTTGGCGTTATACGTACAGGTATATTCATCTCCCTGTGGTTTAAAGACCTCTTCGTATAACTTTTCATAAGCTCCCTCGGGAGTAAGCATTCCGTCTTCATCTGTCATAACCGGCTGCCATTCCTTCTCCGCTTCTTCTTCCGTAATCGCTTCCTGCATCTGTTCCATTTTTACGGCGGCAGCTTCGGCTTCGATCTTTATAGAAAGTTCTCTTCGGTCCGCATACTTTTCTAATAAGTCGTGATAAACATTTTCCTCATCCGCGTAATAATCATAGGGAGTATTTTCATACTGATTAAGGCCAAACGGAAAAGCTATTTTTTCCGTATTATCATTATCCTCGCTATAAACAATGCAAAAGCCTGAGGCATGATCTTTAAAAAAGGAATCCTCCAACACATACTCAATCATACCTGCCACATAGGCGGCACAGTCTCTGGCTTCTTCTTTTGATTGGCAAACAATTTCTAAACCGCTGACTAACTTCGCCGACTCGTTCTCGCCTGCTTTGATATCCCACTCACTGCTGTCACCGATATACTCCAAAGCTCTCCTGTTTGCACGAATGTCACTATAATTATCGATATATTGAGGTGATAACCCTTTTTGTACTGCGAGCATATGAAACACATCACCGGAGAAATCTTTCGCATCTACTTCAAATATGGTTCCTCCCATATGTTCTTCTGTAGATTGCAGGTTGAATTTCTCGTGATACCGCTCTTCTAAAATTGCCTGAACCACATTAATATCATTATAACTACATGGACTTTTAAAAATAAAATCAGCTTTATAATATGCGAAATATACGTCGCTATCCAGCCATATATGGTTGGTTTCCCGTATAATATTTCCTGCCACTTTTTCTTCTCTTCCCCAAAGACTGCTGCCAGCCAAAAGTGTATATCCGGTTACAATCAATAGTATAAATATAAGCAGTACGGTAGAAAGTAAGATACCGAAATTTGCCAAAACACCTCTCCCATTGTCAGTCTTCTTTTCTGATAACGAGCTTAGTATCATAGATAAAAGTGACACCGGAATACCATACATACCCGCAAAATATATCAATATACTTAGCCAAGAACGGAATTGAATCCCTTCGGTTCTCTTAAGCCCTATGGAGGCAGCTGCCAAAGCAATGCAGCATACCAATATGATTAAACTTATTTTCTTTATATAATTCCAAATGTTATTATGTTTCATTTTATTCCATCCCATCCATTGTGAATACTATCAATTGTACCGTATTCATTTGCCTAAAACAAGGAATATCCTTTCCCATAACGGGCAATTACTGAACCCGCTGCCTCAAACTATTCTGATCGCAATTTCCTACTTGAAATATTATGGAGAAACAAGTACTATAATAGCATACAGCTGTACAACTGGCGGAATGTGGCGTTTGCCATGGTGGGATTACCCACAGGGAGTACAACTAACACAGGTATTACGACGACCCATGTCGTATATACTTAAAAATGCCGACCGCCTGGGCGAACACAATACGTGCCGCTCAGGCGGTTTTTATTTACTTAGCGCCATAAAGGCAGAAATGAGGAAAGAATATGAAGATGCTATCATTGGAACAAGAATTGAAGAGCAACAGCTATCCCGGCAGAGGAATTGTCATTGGCAAATCACCGGACGGTACAAAAGCCGTAACTGCATATTTTATCATGGGCAGAAGTTCAAACAGCCGTAACCGCATATTCGTGGAGGAGGGTGCCGGTATTCGCACCCAGGCATATGATCCTTCTAAATTAGAAGATCCCAGTTTGATTATCTATGCTCCGGTCAGAGTATTGGGAAATAAAACAATTGTTACAAATGGTGACCAGACAGATACCATATATGAGGGAATGGACAAGCAGCTTACTTTTGAGCAGTCCTTAAGATGCAGAGAATTTGAACCGGATGAGCCTAATTATACCCCACGTATCTCCGGTATTATGCATATGGAGGATGGCGGTTATAATTATGCTATGTCAATTTTAAAGAGCAGCAACGGAAACCCCGAGGCATGCAATCGTTATACCTATGCCTATGAAAATCCCATTGCAGGTGAGGGACATTTTATCCATACTTATATGCAGGATGGCAATCCCCTGCCAAGTTTTGAAGGTGAACCGAAATTAATTGAAATCTCTGATGATATGGAGTCCTTTTCCGCAATGCTTTGGAATAGTCTGAATGAAGAAAATAAAGTTTCTTTATTTGTGCGCTACATCGATATTGCTACCGGAAATTATGAAACTAAAATAATAAATAAAAACAACTAAAGGTAAGGAGTATTTAAAATGAAAGAAATAGAATTGAAATATGGCTGTAACCCGAATCAAAAGCCATCTCGTATTTTTATGGAAAACGGTGAGGAGCTTCCGGTTACTGTACTAAACGGAAAACCCGGTTATATTAATTTTTTGGATGCCTTTAACGGCTGGCAGCTAGTAAAAGAATTAAAGGCTGCTGCTAATCTTCCTGCGGCAACTTCATTTAAGCATGTATCGCCTGCCGGAGCTGCGGTTGGTCTGCCTTTATCAGAAACCTTAGCTAAAATATATTGGGTTGATGATTTAGGAGAGCTTTCTCCTCTGGCTTGTGCCTATGCAAGAGCAAGAGGGGCTGACAGAATGTCATCTTTCGGTGATTTTATCGCATTATCTGATATTTGCGACGAAGATACTGCCCGTTTAATTAAAAGAGAGGTTTCCGATGGAGTGATTGCACCGGGATATACAAAGAACGCTCTTTCTATATTAATGGAAAAGAAAAAAGGCGCTTATAATATTATTCAGATTGATGAATCCTTTATACCCGATTCCATTGAAAGAAAACAAGTTTATGGTATCACCTTTGAACAGGGGAGAAATGAACTGGATATTAATGATGAATTACTATCCAATGTTGTAACCAAGAATAAAGAAATCAGTAATCAGGCTATTATTGATATGAAGATTGCTTTGATTACCTTGAAATATACGCAGTCCAACTCCGTATGCTATGTCAAGGACGGACAGGCTATCGGCATCGGTGCCGGACAGCAATCCCGTGTTCATTGTACCAGACTTGCCGGAGAAAAAGCGGATAACTGGTTCTTACGTCAATCTCCTCAGGTACTTGGACTTAAATTTGCAGACACATTAGGACGGGCTGAAAGAGACAATGCCATTGATAACTATATTGGTGATGAATATATGGATGTATTAGCAGAAGGTGCATGGCAGAGAGTATTTAAAGAAAAACCACCTGTTTTTACGGCGGAGGAAAAAAGAGAATTCTTAAATAAGATGAATGATGTTACGCTCGGTTCTGACGCATTCTTCCCATTCTCAGATAATATAGAGCGTGCCTATAAGAGTGGAGTAAAGTATATTGCACAGCCGGGCGGTTCTGTAAGAGATGATCTTGTCATTGAATGTTGTGACAAGTACGGAATGGCTATGGCATTTACCGGTATTCGTCTGTTCCATCATTAAATGCCGATCAGGTATTTTATTTCTATTCCTATCATATCTATATTAAATAATAATAATTTATTAGGGAGAATAGGAAATGAATACTGGCAATTTAATGATTCAGGTACGTACTGCAAACGACGCCGTACCGATAGAATGTGCATGTGTCCGGATATGGGATTCAGAGGGCAGGCTTCTCTATGAGTTGGCCACGGATGATAGCGGTGAAACTCCTCTCATTCACTTAGAAACGGTCAGTAAAGAGCTGTCTCTGAACCCTAACTATACCGGTATGCCTTATACTTCATATGATGTAGCGATTAGTGCCGGAGGATTTAACAATCTGTATCTATCCGGCGTTCATATCTTTGATAATGAAACAGCAATACAACCAGCTTTACTAACTCCAATGCAGAATCTTCAACGGACACCTATCACTAATGAAATTATAATAGGTAAGCATGCCGTTGAACAAACATACACCAGAAATCAATCCGGTCCTCTTATCGAACCTATTGTTTTACGACAGGTCGTCATACCTAATCCAATAACCGTACACCTTGGTTCCCCTACATCAGCGGCATCCAATGTGCAGGTATCCTTTACGGATTATGTGAAAAATGTGGCCAGCAGTGAAATCTATCCTACCTGGCCTTATGAATCATTAAAGGCCAATATTTATGCCATCATTACTTTTGCCTTAAATCGTGTATTTACTGAATGGTATCGCAGTAGAGGTTATAATTTTGATATCACTAATAGTACGGCTTATGATCAGTACTTTGTATATGGGCGGACCATTTATGAATCGGTCAGTCAAATCGTGGATGAAATTTATAATGAATATGTCCGCAGAGAGGGACATATCTCACCATACTTTACTTCGTTCTGTAACGGAACTACTGCCATATGCCCGGGAGGCTTATCACAATGGGGTACCGTATCATTAGCTGAACAAGGATTAACAGCACTTCAAATATTACGTTATTACTATCCGGATGATATTGAAATTACAGAAACAAATGCCATTACAGACATTATTGTCTCCTATCCGGGTACCGCATTACGACCCGGCAGCCAGGGCTTGAATGTACAAACGATTCAAAACTATTTAAATCGTATCAGAAAAAATTATCCGGCTATACCGATAATAACGGATGAGCCGGGAGTTTATGGTGCAAGTACACAAGCTGCCGTGAAAAAGTTCCAAAGCATCTTTAATCTGACTCCGGATGGCATTGTGGGAAAAGCTACCTGGAATAAAATATCCGCTATCTATACTGCCGTTGCTAAACTTGCCGAATTAGACAGTGAAGGGACTGCTCTTGGAATCGGAAACGTGCCGCCCAGCTCTGTGTTAGGCTTGGGAACGAAAGGGATGGATGTTCTTACCCTGCAATACCTGCTAAGCTTTATCAGTGAATATTTTCCAAGTATTCCTCCCTTAAAACAAAACGGTAACTTCGATTTTCTTACTAGTCAGGCTGTAATTGCATTCCAAAAAATCATGGGACTCAATGCCGACGGCATCGTAGGACCAAATACCTGGAACGCTCTTTACAATACTTATTGGGGTATTATAGAAAATACTCCAACGCCCGAACCGCCGGCAGGGACCTTCCAATATACTGTTAAATCCGGTGATTCTCTTTGGCTTCTTGCACAAAGATTTAATACCACTGTTGAAGCAATCAAAGCTTTGAATCATTTGACCAGCGATACGATTCTAATTGGGCAAGTGTTGACGATTGAATATTAAAGGGTAGTCAAAAGGGGCTGTCATTTCCCGACTGCCCCTAAATACTTTACATATTATTGGTTATTAAATGATATCATAATACTTACTATAAGGTTGTCCACCAAGGTCAACCTTTTCTTCTTTTTAAATTATTCACTACCATCAATCATTTAAAACTAGTTTAACCAAATCCAGCGGTTTTACAATCTGACCATCTTTATAAACACGCATATTACCGGCAGATATTTCATCAATCAATATAATGTTTCCATTATTGCGCCCAAACTCGAGTTTAATATCGTACAGTTCAAGACCTTTGCTGCTTAAATCATCTTTTATTATATTAGAAATTTTCTGCGTTAAAGTTTTTAGTGTCTCATATTCTTCATTGCTAATAATTCCAAGCATTGCAAGTGCATCCTTAGTTATCGGCGGATCCTCACATTCATCATCTTTTATAGTTACTTCAACAAATGCATCCAGTGGCTGTCCCTCTTTAGCATATGCTTTATAGCGTCGCATAAAGCTTCCAACCGCACGAAAACGGCAGATAATCTCCAGCCCCTTGCCAAAAGCTTCTGCGGGCAGTACTGTCATCTCTGCCTTCTCAATATCCGCACTGACAAAGTGTGTAGGTATATTCTCTTCTATAAGTTTCTTAAAATAATATGTTGTCATTCTAAGGCCGCCTTGTCCCATTCCATCAATCGACAAACCAACACTATTTGCACCCGGATCAAATACTCCATCAGCTCCGGTTACGTCATCTTTGAATTTGAGTAAATAATTTTTGTCTTCTAACTCATATACGTCTTTCGTCTTACCTTTATAAATTATTTTCATCTTCTTCATCTCCTTGTAATTAAATTACCATATTATATAATATCACGCATAGTTATTAATTGTCTACTAAATAAATAAGGCCTTGTATGAATACGATTGATTCATATAAGGCCTTATTTAATATCACTTATAATCAAATTGACTTATGAATCCGTGGAACATATAATCTGCCATTTCAAGAGCTTCCCTCTCTATTATATCAAATATTGCCACATCTTCTTCATACCTTTGTGAAAGTCGCAGTACTGCTTCTTTTTCAGTCATCTCCAAATGGTCGTATAAGAGTGTCTGCCAAATATTCCTATCCCAATAAGGATTCGTTTCAGCTAGAAAAACGGCAATTTCATCTGCGTTCTGATACCATTTTTCCCGTGCTTCCTGTGCCTTTTTCATATCATTATTCTTGGCAGCATTGACCAAGTCCGCACCAATTAGCAGATGCTGGGTGAGCAGTTCCTGAAAGGTTTGAGCTGTCTCATTGTCATAGAACATAGCAAATACTTCAGCAAAATCAGCGGGATTCCTTAAGAGCCTTTTCGTCACAACATCCAAATCTCCTAACTCCGAGGCTGTGCTTATAATAAAAGACCGTGTCCAGAAAACATGCTGCTCCCAGAGCGTACGTAATCTACTCAATAAGCTTACCTGTGCTTTTGTATAACATGTATTGAAAGAGTCCATAAAAAGTGTATTCTTCCTTAAAATCCTTACTGGTAGTATATGCAAAATGAATTCCGGTGTTCACGCGAACTTAGTCATCATCATCGTCCAATACCGGTTCTTTAAACCTTGCAATAATAACCATCATAATAAGATATAGGAATATATTAAGGGTGAACGGCAAACGTCTGTCTATACTGGACAGCCAACCTGCCAGATAGCCAAAAGGAGACGTTAGCAGAATCATAATTGTCGTCAGTAAGCTGACAATACGTGCCCGTTCTATGGGATTCACAGACAAACTAAGCATGGCTTCCTTCCGCGGCATGAAAAGTCCGTAAGCAACTGCCTCCAACAGAGTATATAAAAGTACACCGATTATTCGATTCGGTGGCTGAAGAATAATCAAAAGCTGAGATGCTATATATACAACCAGCCCCAGCGACATTGGTATCTTCATCCGCAGACGGTCTAATAAATGTTGAATCGCAAATAAAAAGACAAGCATTACCAGCGCCCGGAGTATAGGAAAATAGGCTAGATATTGTTCTGATATCAGCAAATTCTTATTGATATACAAAGACATAAAGTTAGTATTAATCAGATTGGTAATCTGAAACAATACCATGATACCTAAGGTCTGTAACGTACATCGGTTATTTATAATTAATGGAATCACTTTCTTATATTCAAGAACCATATCCTTTACCGGAACGGTCTTGGATTCTTTCATCCTTATCTTACCTTGCCTTGTTTCTTTCGTATATTTTACCGTAATATACACCTTAAACAACATGCTGACTGCAAAGATAAGGTACAGTACTCTTACGACGGGAACCATAGAAAATCGTCCGATTAAAACTCCGGAAATAGGTGCAAAAAATACAGCCAGTAACCCGGCTATCGTAACCCACGTATGAATGCCGACGATATCCTTTTTCTCCGCATCCTCTATCAGCAAACAATACCAGGCTGTCTGATTGATCTGCTCAAAGCAGTTAAGCAGCATAGCCACCAGGAAAAACCAGAAGTTTTGTGAGATAGCCCAAACAAAACAAGCCAGACTCCATCCTACAAAGTCACCGATGTTAGTGGTGAAACGTCTTCCTAATTTATCTGTTATGACCCCTCCCGCAAAGGAGAAGAATACTTGAGCCACCATTGAAATAGAAAGCAGTAAGCCGATTTCACGATCTTCCACTCCTAATGCATACATATATACCGTAATAAATGGTGCAATCAAATTGAAGGGGATTCCCCATAAGGGCTCAATTATAACGCAGACTTTGGGATTACCCTTAAGCTGAGCCAGTTGCTTCATAAGCGGATGCTCTTTCGCATTCCGCAGTAACCTAGACATATTAATATACCTCGCAAATTTTCTTTTGGATTATAGATTACAGCATCCGCTATTATTATACATTAATTTAGCCGTTACTCAATAGATATTTTAAATGATGCAAAAATGATGCATCTTTGATGCTATTTTGATGGATAGGTGTTGTAGATTAAACATAGAGGACGTTCTACCCTAAACAAATTACAGTATAAATAGCACCTGCAATCACATATAGCAGGCTTTGGAAAGGCATAGGTGTTTAGATGAAAAGAAATACAGAAATGAGGAAGAAAATGAAGAGAAAATGGTTATGTATCCTTTTAGCAATTATTATTTTTATGGTAAATACGACTCCCCTATGCGCGGAGGAAAAGAAGGAAGAAAACACTGATAAAACATATGCACCGTACTTTTCTATTGATGGTGCAGATACATCAGTGGATAAATTCCCATTAAAAGAAACAAAGGTATCAACAAATATAAACGGCGTTATAGCTGAGACGTATGTCACTCAAACTTATGCCAATGAAGGACAGAATCCTATCAATGCCAGCTATATTTTTCCTGCTTCTACTAAAGTTACGGTACATGGCATGAAAATGCAAATCGGTGATCAGGTAGTCACTGCTACCATTAAAGAGAAGGAAGAAGCAAAGGAAGAATTTGAACAGGCAAAAAGCGAAGGAAAAAGCGCTTCTTTGCTGGAAGAGAAAAGACCCAATGTATCCAGCATGAATGTAGCTAATATTATGCCCGGAGATATTGTTCATATTGAACTGCACTATACGGAACTGCTTGTTTCCACAGAAGGCATCTACGAATTTGTTTTCCCAACTGTAGTCGGACCCCGTTATGTCAGTCCCTCAGATGATGCAACGGATGAGCAGACCGACGGGTGGGTGGAAACACCTTATATCGAAGACGGTGAAACATATTCCGGAAAATATGATATCGATGTGAAGCTTTCCACCGGTGTCCCTATTACCGATTTAACGAGTAAATCACATAATATTGAAATTGCATATAATAATGAAACTACTGCTGATGTTTCCTTGTCTAATCCGGAAGATTTTGCCGGCAACAGAGATTTTATATTGAACTATAAACTAACCGGTCAGGAATTAAGCAGCGGACTTATGCTCCATGAAGGAGAAACGGAAAACTTCTTTATGATGATGGTACAACCGCCGGTACGATTTAAGCCTGAAGATATCACTCCCCGTGAATATATATTTATCCTGGATATATCAGGTTCTATGTATGGATACCCTCTGGATACTGCAAAAGAATTAATTACAGATCTCGTATCTAACCTTCAGGAAACAGACCTTTTTAATTTGATATTATTTTCAGGTGGAGCCTATCAGATGTCACCTAAGTCAGTACCTGCTACTGAGAAAAATATGAAAAAAGCAATCCGAATCATCGACGAACAAGAAGGCGGAGGAGGAACAGAGCTAGCTCCGGCTCTTGAAAGTGCCATTGCTATTCCCGGAGATGAAAACGTGGCGCGAAGCGTTGTCATCATAACAGACGGTTTTATCTATGGAGAAAAAGAAATCTTTGAAATTGTAAGCAATAATATTCATACTACAAACTTTTTCCCCTTTGGTATCGGCTCTTCCGTTAACCGTTATCTAATAGAAGGAATTGCAAAAGCCGGCTTGGGAGAAGCATTTATCGTTACAGAATCCTCTGAGACTGCAAGTACCGCCGATCGTTTCCGTACTTATATTGAATCACCAATTTTAACTAATATAAATGTAACATTTACTGATTTTGACGCTTATGAAATCGAACCGCCAAACATACCGACTCTTTTTGCCCAAAGACCAATTGTCATATTCGGAAAATGGCGCGGAGAACCGACAGGAAAAATAACGATAACAGGAAAAAAAGGCAGCGAGGATTATGTACATGAAATTAAGGTTTCTGAAATAGAACCATCAGAATCCAATCAATCCATCGGATACCTATGGGCACGTACGAAAGTGGATCGACTTGTTGATTTTAGCGGTCCCGAAGCGAATATCGCTGCCATACAAAAAGAAGTTACTGCCATCGGTCTCAAATATAGCATGTTAACACCTTATACATCTTTTATATCCGTGATTGATACCGTTCGAAACACTGAGAAGGAAGCCGATGACGTGAAGCAGCCATCACCTTTGCCATTGCATGTCTCTGATCTTGCGGTGGGATATACTATCGGTTCAGAGCCCGGAACTCTGGTTTTAATCTTCGCTATGATGTCCATGATATGCATCAA
Organism: uncultured Kineothrix sp.; assembly: GCA_964463365.1. GTDB lineage: Bacteria > Bacillota > Clostridia > Lachnospirales > Lachnospiraceae > Kineothrix. The sequence continues at coordinate 12,787 of CAYXCV010000011.1, read as the reverse complement.
TATACTATGGCGCTTTAGAAAGAAAAAATCCGCCGATGCGGATATGAGGTAAATATTATGTTATTTAATAAATTAAAATCATTGATTAAGAAAAATTTTATCTTTTATCTGATTGGACTTATGATTATCTTTGGAATCAAATATTATTATAGCAAAGCAGGCAGTAATGAGCTGGAATGGATTCTGGCTCCCACCGCCTGGTGGGTCAGAATCATAAGCGGGATACCCTTTGAAAGAGAGCCGGATGTAGGATATATTAATCATCAATTTCGTTTTATTATAGCGCCCTCCTGTTCCGGTGTCCAGTTTATGATAATTTCCTTTGCGACTCTTATTTACTCATATGTTCATCGTATGAAAACATTAAGACGAGGGTTCGGTTGGCTAACATTCAGCCTTGGCGCTTCCTATTTATTCACTATCCTTGTCAATGGCGTACGAATTATGATAGCCATTCATCTTCCGATTTATCTATACGAAATTAATATTCACTATGAATGGATAACACCGGAAAAACTTCATACGTTAATCGGAATTGTCGTATATTTCACATCCCTGTTTCTCATTTATCATATCGCGGGATATCTTTCTATGAAAATTGCAGGCATGGATGAAAGGACCCCCGATAGCATGATACCCCCTCTGTTTTGGTACTTTGCCATTGCACTGGGAATCCCTTTTCTTAACAGAGCATATGAAAATAACGGCAGAAACTTTGTGGAATACGCCCTACTTATGATTGCCGTATGTTCTGCCATTATGTTCTTATTCTTCTTACTATCTATGACGAGAAAATATATAAGCAATTTAAAGAAATAAATTTTTAATGGAAATATAACCTAACGGCAAATACATAAATAGCATATTCAATCTTTGCCATAATCCCTCTTTTGCTATCCATGTATTCTGAAACTCCTGCTTATCTGACATAATAAATAATACGAAAAACAACATTGCAAACACAAAAGAAAAAACGGATATTCCCCCGGATATCTTATCACCGGATTTAAATGAAAGAATTGCCAGAAATAATGGCACAAATAAAAGCAACATAAATCCAATAACCGAACCTACCCCATGTATTTTAGAAGCAGTGGTAACAATATCCTTTGTTTCGTTTACACTGAAAAAGCATGAAAAAATACATGCCCCTATAGCAAATACGGCAATAAACAAAATGGTAACAATACTTAATGGCTTTGATATTTCACCGTAGGTATCAAGGATAGATGGTATAGACAGAAGAAATAATACTCCCGCAAGTAGCATCCAGAGATTAAACGGCAGCCGAACAGGGCTATTATTATTACCAAGTGAACTGATTACCATCGTTGTATGCTGATAACCTTTGTAAAATGGAGCAAGGATAAATGGAATAATCATTTCTCCAACTACTGCTGCCAGCAATGCATACCAGCCATATTTTATAAGTAATTGCATCATAATATTTTATACCCTGCTTTCTCAAGTACCTCTAACGCTTTGGCATAATCTTCTGCCTTGGTCAGAATATAGTCTGTATTATAAGTTGATATGGCAAAAATGCCGATTTGATTATCTGCTAAAAGCGTAGAGATTTTTGATAAAATCCCAATAAGTGAAAAGTCCAGGACACCTTGTATCCTAAATGTTTTCCATCCGTCGTCCCTCTCTATTACATCAGAGGGAACACTATTTGTCATACAAACAAGAGATATTTCTTCATCTGTTTTACCAACAAAGCAATATTCATCCTTAAAATCAATGGTTGAAACATCCTGAATTTTACATATAGAAAACTCTTCTGCTATTTTTTTAATTTCCATAGGATTACTCCTTTTCATCTATTTAAAGATTTATTATACTCCCTGTCCTTCATCTTCTCAATAGTATTTTAATATACTATTGAGAAGATGAATATTTAAGTCCTCCTATGATTGTTTTTAACTATCAGTTGATTTATACTTAATTCTATTATGTATAAATAGGCATTGTGAAATAGAAAGGAATTAGGAAGTGTATCATAGACTAAAAATAATAACTATTTGCTTTTTATCCATACCTTTATCAGCAGGGATTGCATTAGTACCTGTCTTATCCGATATTGCCGCTGCTTATCCGGAACAAAAAAGTTGGATACAGTTTTTAATAACAATCCCGGCATTATTTATGATGTTTTCATCATTATTAACTGACAAATTAGCAAGAAAATGTTCATTAAAAACCATAGCAATCGCTAGTATTATTATCATTCTTTTTTCAGGTATATCACCATATTGGATTCATAGCTTTACATATTTAATATGTACGCGTGCTTTGATGGGAATTGGGCTGGGACTTTTAAATACTGTTATCGCCAGTCTGCCGGCTCTTTATTTTACTGATACTAAGGAGAGGGATCATGCGGTCGGTATTCAGTCAGCATTTGTGTGTGTCGGCGGTATCCTATTTAATATTTTGAGTGGTACGTTGGCTAAGTACAATTGGAAGCTAGTATTTCTGGTACAGCTTTTAAATGTTATTCCTCTGCTGATTGCTATGTTTGCAATGCCTGATATTGAATACAAAAATACACATTCAAGTCATCGCAAACATAATCAGATATTTGTTAAGAGTGCTATCCCTATCGTATCAATCGCTTTTATTAGCATTATTTTGACTTGCACCTATCCATTAAATATTTCATTATTTGTTGAAACAAAGGGGCTGGGAAACTCACAATTTGTAAGCTTCTTAACGAGCATTAACTCTGCCATAGGGTTTTTTATCGGACTGATTTTCGGTCGTATATATTCTAGTATTAAAGAAAAAACTTTGTCCTTAGGGTTAGCATTGGCCGCTGCTTCATTACTGATGATTAGCTTCGCTCCTAATCAGATTATTTTGCTTATCGGTAGTATTATATTTGGAGTCGGAACCAGCTTTGTATCACCATCTTTATATTCCATACTTTATAAAAATGTTGAACAAGAGGAAATTGTTTTATCAGTAGCCTTGCTTGGAATTGCAAGTAATGTATCTCAATTTGTATCACCCTTTGTAATCAATCCGCTGGCTAAATGGATGGATGGCTATAGCTTTGAGACAACCCGACTTGTTGTTGCAGCAGTTTTAATTATTGTGTTGATACTGGTATTGAATTTATTTGTTAGGCACGATGAAATTTGACTTATTTAATTCATATAAAAATGTATTAATTAAAATTGGATTACCCAATTTATCATTTTTGTATGATTGGTTATCAAACTGTTTTATACGCTGAAATCCTAACCTTTCTAAAAGTTTCCATGATGATATATTTTGCACATCGCAATCCCCATAAATCGCATTGATATCTTCTGTTTCAAATAGATAATGAACCAATGCTATACCAGCTTCTGTTGCATAACCATTTCCATAATATTCTGGATTGAAATCATAATCTATACAATGATGTCTCTCATCATCAACCCAATAGCCTATACTACCTATAACAATTTGCTTTACTTTCAGTTCTACAACAAGACGATTATCCATATATTTCCATTCATTAATAATATTATTTACTTGTTCTTCTGACATTGGATAAAAATCTTCATATTTGCTGACGTTCTCGTCAGCAAAATACCTCATAACATCCTCACAATCTGTTGCTTTATAATTTCTTAAAAGTAATCTTGTAGTTTCTATATGTATCATCTGAAATATCTCCTGTCTATGTGAATTACTTCTATTTTTGAATTGCATCCAATGCCATTATCTTACCACTAACGCACACACAATTCTATTAAATTTTGCTTCAACTCCTTTTCCTTATTCTTGTTAATCATCATCTGTCTTGTCAGTTATCTCTGCTCTGTGCTGATCGCCCTCTACACAGACTTGTGATTCACTACACTTGGCGGTAAATGCCAGCAACTTGGCTTTCACCAGTCAGATTAGTGATATGTCTGGCACATCAATAAAATCAACTCCGCCGTTCATAGCAGACAGCGGAGTTAATCCTATTTATATTTGGTTTATTAAGATACAATTATTCAATCATAAAATTGGCTACACCGATATTTTTCAACGTAATAATAGGTTTGCAATGGGTAGATTTTCTATTGCTTGCCGTCCTTACTTTTAAAATATAACAGCCTTCATAAGGAACTTTGAACTTAAACCAGCCATAACCTTTAATCTTTGTACGGGACAATAATATATCATTGTCGTCACACCTTTTGTATAGTTTCACATCCCATTCATGGAAATCACAGCACTGGCTGCCCTCGATACATCCCACAATCATACCGGACTCAATCATGCAATCCTCGCAAGCAGGGCAGGGTGGACATTCCGGACATGGCTCTGGTTTGGGACAAATCGGACAAGGTTTCGGTCTTGGACAAGGCTGAGGTGTCGGACAGGGCGGACATTTGGGACACGGCTCTGGTTTAGGACAAGGCTGAGGTGTTGGGCAGACCGGACAAGGTTTCGGTTTGGGACAAGGCTGTGGTGTCGGACATGCCGGGCAGGGTTCCGGTTTAGGACAAGGTCTGGGTGTTGGGCACGCCGGACAGGGCTTTGGCACTGGACAAGGTTGTGGCGTCGGGCATGCCGGACAGGGTTTTGGAGTTGGACAAGGTTGAGGCGTCGGACATGCCACTCCCCCAACAAATGGGAAAAAGTGAAATTCAAATCCACTGTTAGCATTTACTGCAAAATCCCTCAAAGCAGCATTACCACTTACATGACCGCCTGTGGAATGTGCATGAAACTTCGCCTGCGGCGCCAGTATACTTCCCCATATATCAGAAGATTTTTCCATATAAATATTAGTTGCATCCTCAAATACATACAACGTCCTGTTAGCCTTACTTCTTTCTCCGTAGACTCCATACTGTAAATGAGCATTTGCTCCTGTTCTCAGCCTGACAATAACGGTACTTCCCTCAGGAACTTCGGCACGAATTCCTTTGTTAATTAAACCATTGGGTCTTGCATCAATAAGGAAAACATTCTGTTTTGAGTCATTGCCCCTTAATATCCATTCATGATTATTATCAATTACACTTCCATTTGAGGGTAATGATTCTATACAGTCTTTGTAGTAACCGATGCTTTCTCTGGCATCGTAGAAAAAGTTTGGTATGTTAGCATCAATCCTGCTTGCAGGTATAAATCTTGGTACATCATAGCTGGGAACCACATAGTGGTCTCCTTTATCAGTAGGTGTCCAATACTGACTGCCTCCATTTGCCTGGTACAAAAATTTTAACCTCTGTAACTCATTCGTCATTCCGCCTTTTCCGATTAAGTAAGTGCTGCCTCCGGCCGCATGAAATCTCCCACCGGCAACCACATGCCCGATAACACCCAAAGGACCGATTGCAGATACATTGCCGCCGACTAAAAAGCGTACTAAATCCGGTGAGTAGCTTGCTGATCTGTTACCTCCATCTCTGGGAAATCCAACACTAAACCCCCTAGGGCTGTAAAAGCTTCCGCCTATAGCTACAGGTCCTTCTACATCTATAATATTATTGGCATCGTTAAATACAATAACATTAAACTTAGAAGCAGAACCAAAAGGCTGACCTTCAATATCAGACCAGTTTATATCTTCATAGGGAATTCCGGCATTTGCCATAGATACATTATTAGAACTTACATTATTCATATAAACTCCTGCTAACTGCTTAAATTAAAACGCATATTTATTCTTCTTTCATATTATTCAAAAAAAATGGTTTTGTGCAAGTTTATACGAAGAAATAAGCATTGAGGGTACATGAACCGAATATCCTAAATAATAGCCAGCAAAATCGTCCCAAGTAGGATACATATCAATCCAAACACTGCTTTTTTAGATAGTTTCTCATGAAATACAAACCATGAAAAAACAATGGTAACTAAAATGCTCAATTTATCAATCGGAACTACAACACTTGCCGGACCTTCCTGCAGAGCACGGTAATAGCAAAGCCATGAACCTCCGGTAGCCAGACCGGATAAACAAATAAACCCCAATTCTCTCTTATCTATTGACTTCACTTCCCTCTTCTTTCCGGAAATAAAGACCATAAACCAGGCCATAACTAAGACAACCGTAGTTCGAATTGCAGTTCCAAGATTAGAATCAACTTCTGTAATTCCGATTTTCCCTAATATTGCAGTCAGGCTTGCAAAAACTGCTGATAATACCGCGTACACAAGCCAGCCGTTACTTTTTTCCTTTTGATCTGCTTCTGCTTCACTTTTAGAAATCATCAAAATGGTTCCTATTCCTATTAAAATAATAGAAACCATTTTTCCCCACGTAAATCCTTCCTTAAGAAAAATAAGTGCCAGTAAAATAGTCAGGACAGTGCTGGATTTATCAATTGGCACTACTTTACTGATATCCCCTTTCTGCAAAGCACGAAAGTAGCAAAGCCATGAAGCTCCTGTTGCTAATCCGGATAAAATTAGAAATAGTAATGTTTTTATGCTGATAGCACCAATTCCGCTCCAAGTGCCTGTAACAAACACCAACAACCAAGAAAATGCCAAAACCACAACCGTTCGTATCGCTGTTGCCACATTAGAATCTGTCTTTTGTATTCCACATTTTGCAAGCACCGCTGTGATACCTGCAAAAAAAGCAGAGCCTATTGCATATAATATCCACACGCTATCATCTCCTTTACATCCCTCACTTTGTATTCCTGTTACCCCGTTCATGGAGTAATCTATCATATATGTTAAAATCATTATCCTTAAAAACATTAAAGATTACACTCTTAATGTTCAATGCTTGTTTTTGGAACTCCTTTACAGTCTTTACTGCAATCTCTGCCGCCTTCTCATTAGGAAAATGAAATGCTCCTGTGGATATACAGCAAAATGCTATGCTTTCTAATCCATTCTTCTCTGTCAATTCTAAACAAGATCGATAGCATGACGCCAATAAGTCACAATCCTGTTCCGTCAGCTCTCCCGATATAATCGGACCAACGGTATGAATAATATAGCGACACGGCAAATTGTAAGCTTTCGTAATCTTTGCTTGTCCGGTTAGTTCTTCATGCCCCTGCTGATCCAGCATAATCGCGCAGTCCTTCCTCAGTTGAACTCCGGCAAAACTGTGTATACAATTATCGATACATCTATGATTCGGTATATAGCATCCAGTCATTTTGCTGTTAGCAGCATTCACAATCACATCGCATTTTAATGTTGTAATATCTCCCTGCCATAAATAGATTCCCGCTGATACCGGTTGCAAATTATTGATATCAGTGATTCCCTTTTCTGTTATTTCAGCCTTTAAGTATGCATCCTGCACTTTTAAAAATGTATTTGATATCGCTTTGGGATTACGGACGTTCATAAGTGCCCGAAGTAATTGTTTCTGCTCCTCTTCCTCTTTTGGAATACTGAGCCTCTGATATTGTGTATCTTCTGCAATAAGCTCCTGTATCAGAAATAGCCTTCTGTCATATTGACTTTTATATTTGTCCAACTTATTTCCTCCTTTATTTCGCAATTGCCTGACATAATCAGTATACTATATATTTTAAAGAACAAAAACTAAGATGCCGACATTTGACTGCCGACATCTTAAGGTATACAAGCACATCTATGCTAAAGTATAGGATTAGGGTGTCTTTCTGTTATATTGATACCGGTGAATCCTTTTGCTGTACTTCTTTATTTCCTCCTTTTTTACCCAATATAAGTGCAATTATCCTTTGGTCAAATACGTGAAGCAGCACTGCTATTGAAATAGATAATACATATACTGATAGTATGTAAATGAAATCATCTTTAATTTGTATTTTACCTCTTAGATTTATAATAAATAAGTTGTGTATTATATAAAGCTCAATTACAATTTTCCCAAGGAAAGCAAGAATTTTATTCTTAAATTGAAGTTTCATCGTGATTAAGAAAAATGCAATCACCATAAAAATAATCATTGGAAGCTGACTGGCCAATGTCTGTATTTTTTCTGTATATCCCGGATGACCATCCCATTCTGACCAATAGCCTTTTGTTTTTAACATATGTAGTGTCAATTTATAAAAAATACTGCTCCCTATGATACCTACTGACAGCCATACCCAGTAGAATTTTTTAATGTTTGCAATCAAAGCATCATAATATCTGGAGAATGTCATGCCAATAAAAAATAGGAAAATACCATTATACCACCATTCACCCTTTAACCACGCACCTCCGCTTTTTGTCTGAAAATCATGTCCAAGGAATAAGCTGACCGTCATAAAACCAATAATAAATGCACCCATCAAAAGATAAGCAATCTTTTCATTTTTTATAACTCTAAACAGGATATAAAATACTATATATAAAATAAATATTTCCACGATAAACCAAAGCTGTGTATTCCATAACATCCATCCGGTAAGAGCACTGATTAATTCTGTTGTTTTAAATTTCTCACCAAATAATAGGGATGCCAGTACATATATTGTATTTCCGATATAAAACGGCACCAAAATTGTTGTCAATCTTTTGGGGAGAAAGCCTTTTAAATAGTTCGGTTTTGTTTTAAGGCTCGTATACACTCCGTAGCCTGAACAAAAGAAGAACACTCCGACGAAAAAGACACCAATATCACACATGATATTCATAATCCCTTTGTCAAACTTTCCATTCTGAGTGATTGTCTGTGATAAATGATGCAGTATGATGCCAACAGCACAAAATCCCTGAATTCCCTTTGTTATTGACAGTGAAAATGCATCTTCATGAAACTTCTTTGTACCCTTTACCCCAATAAGTAATATTACAAATAATAGGATTATAAATATACCAAGCGGCAAAATTGCCCCTCCGCCAAAAAATCCCATAAATTTGGCTGCTAATTTACTAAACTCCATCTGCTACCTCCATCTTAATACCCACATTTTATTTTGTAGATAGCCATTGCGGCTATCTATGTGTTTATTCTATCCGGCACATAATCAAATGACTATCGACCGTCAGTAGAATCAGCATATCTATCATAGACCCACAGTTGAATTAATCAATATTCACTTTCGCACTAATTGGCAAACCACTTCCACACGTCCGCCAAACGGAGCCATATCCACAGCTGCAGCTCTCTCTGCCTTATATCCTTTCTTTGTAAGATACAAGATATCTTTTACCAATGTTTCCGGATTGCAGGATAAGTAAATTATCTTCTTTGCCTTAAGTGCGGTCAGAGAATTAAGGAAGGATTCCTCACAACCGGCGTAAGGAGGTTCCATAAATACCGTATCGATATGTTTTTCTTGCTCTACCAGTTGGGATATAAATTTAGCTGCATCATTTTGGTAGAATTGAATATTCGATATTTTATTTATTTTAGCGTTTATAACCGCTTCTTTTACGGCCTCTTTATTCTGTTCCACACTGAGAATGTTCTTTGCGCCATCCGCTGCAAGCATACTGATTGTACCAATACCGCTGTAAGCATCCAGCACCTCTTCTTTGCCTGTCAAACCGGCATATTCCATTGCCTTTTTATATAGTACTTCCGTTTGAACAGGATTCACATGATAGAATGATTTAGATGTTATCTTGAAGGTTTTACCTAAGAGAACATCTTCAATATATCCCTTCCCGTATATCACCTGCTCTTTATCGCCAAGCATTGTCCCCGTCCTGCGATTGTTTGAATTCACTATAATGGTGGTAATGTCCGGATGAAGTTTTCGCAGTGCTTTCACAAAATTGTTTTTCGAAGGCATAATGGGAGAAGCCAGAACAAGCACCACCATAATCTGACCGGTGGTATTTCCGATTCTCACCATCACATAACGGAGTAAGCCATACCCTGTACCCTCATCATATGTCTTTATCTTGAAAGAGGGCAGGAGCTTCCGTATGGATTGAAGGATTTCCCCCGCCTTTTCATTTTCTATCAAACAATTTTCCACCGGTATAATAACACCATCCTTGTATACACCGGATAAGGGTAGCCCCTTCGCATGAGTAAAAGCCGCATTGACCTTATTCCTGTAATATTCAGGCGTTTCCATTCCAATTATGCCTTCCAGCTTTACATATGGCTTGAGCAGCTTGGCAGTTTCCTTTTTCTTTTTTTCCAGCTGCTCCTCATAGGGAACATCTATCATTTGACAGCCACCACACTTTTTTGACACCTGACAACGACTCTTTACCTTTTTTCTCTTTTCCATAATTAATACGGTTATCCTTCCTGATACTTTAATTTTTCACTCTATTACATGTAATATTTCACGCATACCATATGCCACGCCATCCTCGTTATGATGTTTTGTTATGTAATCAGCTGCCGCCTTACATTCCTCACTGGCATTCTCCACTGCAATTCCGTATTTCACATACCTAAGCATGTCCACATCATTACCGGCATCTCCAAAAGCCGCCGTTTCCTCATGCTTAAGCTTCAGTAAATCGGATATAAATTTCACTCCGGAATGTTTGCCTGCATCTTTATGTGCAATTTCCACAAGCTGCTGAAAGGAAGAAGTGATATACACTTCACTGGTACACCGCTCTATATTCTTCCATATTTCCTTCTTTTTTACTTCCTCTTTCACAATAATGTCCATACTGTCCAGTTGGCTTTTATTTTCCAAGATAAAAGAAACAATATTATCAACCAGGTGCCTTGTTGCTCTTATATATTGTACTGCATCCGGCGTGCCTCCATATATCTCAGGATGTTCCAGATATTCCTTACCGCAATATGTAATACCGTCGACAACAGCCTCATAAGTAATAGGTTCACCTTTCGTTGCATTTATGATGGCTTGTACATCTTTTTTTGATAATACATGCTTATGCAGGCACTTTCCGGTGGGAATATGATAGATTGCGGCGCCGTTTCCTGTCACTGCATACTCTAATCCGGGAAAATTCTTTATTTCCTCCGGCAAGGAACCAAAAGACCGCCCGCTTGCTATAATAATATGTATCCCCTTGTTGATTGCCTGCTCTAAAGCTGCCCTATTTCCCGCTGACAATTTACTTTCTGCATTTAATGTGGTTCTATCCAAATCCAATGCGATACACTTAATTTCCATCATTCTTCATTTCACTTTCCTTGATTTTTCTCTTGGTATCTTTATTTAACTGTTCTTTCAGTGCTGTAAGATAAGATGAAAAAGCCACTTCCGCTTCCCCATAGCTTAACTGCAAATCATATTCCAATGGCAGCCAAGTGTCAATGGGTGCTTCATTGTGCTGCAGTACCGCTTCCATCTTATCAAGCCCCTTGCAAAGCTTTGCCTCTAAGGTCTCCATTTCCTTCATTTCCTGAAACAATGCTGTCATTTCTTTCTCTTGCTTCTCCGGCAGCTCTTTTAAAAGCGTTTTTATTGCCCGCTCTTCTAATATCTCATCCTTTTCGGTCTTTTCAAAAGCCGGAACATCTCCCATAACAGCTTCGCCCAAATCATGCAAAAGACACATTACAATAACTTTATTGATATCAGCCTCTGGAAAATCATCTTTTACCAGATACGCCATAAGTGCAAGCATATAGCTATGCTCTGCCACACTTTCTTTTCTTCTGCTTGTTGTCCATGAATGTCTCGTATTGCATTTCAGCTTTTCTACCAGACCGACAAAGTTAATCAGTTTTCTAATCTCCATTTTTACACCCATCCCACTTTTCCATGAATTCTATCACGGTTTTCATATATGCCTCTGGCTCTACAAGACAGCAGGTTCCATGTGCTGCCTCCTCAATAACCAATATTTGTTTCGGCGCGGCACATGCCTCATAATTATCATAACTCATTTCTATTGGCACAAAGGTATCACTTCCTCCATGAATAAAAAGCACAGGAATCTGATTCTTCCGCATACTGGTAATCGTGCTATATTCTTGAAAGGAAAAACCGGCCTTTAATCGGCATATACAATCTGCAATATAAAGAAATGGTACCTTAGGTATATGATAATCCTTCCGTATCACATGAGAAAATATATCCCACGGCGAAGTAAAGCCACAATCTGCAATAATACCTTTTACCTGTTCCGGCAGATTCAGTCCTGCTGCCATTAATACCGTAGCTGCTCCCATTGAGGTTCCGGATAGATATATGGTACATTGATTATCAAAACGTTTTGTAACATACTGTACCCACTTTTTCACATCATAACGTTCTTTTACGCCATAACAGATATATTCTCCTTCACTTTCTCCGTGACTTCTCTGATAGGGCATTAACAGATGATATCCTCTTTTATGATAAAATTCTACAAGTCCGCCAAAATTAACAAATCCATCCGCACGATATCCATGCATAAGTATTATAACCTTATCTGATATCGTTTTAGATGGCAAATAATATGCTACTAGTTTTAACCCATCATAACTAGTGACTGTAATTCGTTCACTGGTCTGTTCATGAAACCATTCTTTGCCCTTACCAGTCATCCGGGAAAACTGTTCATGGTTTTTGCTTGTTTTTTTATTGTCTTGTTGTATTTTACTTCTATCTCTGACAATGGCTGTCTTAAATAAAATCCATGCAATGAGATAAACCGGCAGTGCAAAAATAGCAGATACTGCGCAAAGCAGGCGTATTCCATTTCTCCTAATATTAATCATCATCTACATAACACTCCATAACTCTTTCTGCTGCACATATTGTTCGTTCATCCATTCAATGGCTTCTTCCAAACCTTCCTGACATAGTGCAAACTCCATGCGTTGTTTCTTACTTTCCGAAGTTTTTGAATATCCAAACGGTTCCGGCCAAAGAATGACTTCTAATGTAGTATCATCTCCAGAAATTTTCTTTTTAAGCATGTATCTCATACCTTCCATGCTTCCTACATATTCTTCTTTTTTTATATAATT
>CAYXCV010000010.1:0-44037 GCA_964463365.1 uncultured Kineothrix sp. | reverse complement strand
ACGGAAGCAAAGTATACTTTAAAAACGGTGGTTGGGTAGTGGGAAGATTTTCCGGAACAGAACCATTGATACGAATTTTCTGTGAAATGCCTACTATGGCAGAAGCTAAACAAGTTTGTGATATTTACGAAGACTTCCTCGGTCTGAAATAATATTTTTGGTAATATAGAAAAACCCCGCTCATTGAGTAAAACAATGGCATAACCAGTTCGTTTTAAAGCGAACTGGTTTTTTTACTGGCTTTTTAAAGTGCAAAGTCACCTTCTTTATTTATATGGAAAATTTGATCTAATAATATAACTAGTAGAAGGATGTAAAGAAAAATATATAGCATGCCTGAGGAACCCAAAGTGGATATTGGATAAGCTACAAATACCAATGAGAATAGGGTGGCATATACATAATCCATTTTGCAGTAGCTTTTATTTCTGTTCATTTCGTTCATAAAGCAAATAAATGGTATTATAAAATAAACTAAACAATATGTTCCGCTGGCAGGTACAAAAATAATCATTAAGCTAGTTAAAAGAGCTATATTCTTCCAGGAAGTAGTTTTGAATAAGCATATAAGTACTACAATGATACAATAAATATAAGAAATAATTTTGCCAATTTGATGTCCTAGTGTTATGGACATTCCCAATGCTCCTGAAATTCTTCCACATATACCAGTTATGGTAACGCCAGTTACTCCACTACCTACCGCAGTAATGTTTCTAATGAAAGCAAGAAAACCCACAGACCCCTGAAAAAAGGTAAAAGGAACAAAGAAAAATAAAAGCCCATAAATTGTTAAACGGAAAGCCTCCTTGTATCGTTTTTCAGAAAGATACAATACACCAAAAATAGCAGGATATAATTTAAGGCCAAAAGCTAGTGCAAATAAAAGTATAGCGAGCTCCCGTTCCACTTTTTTTTCTGAATTTCTTAGTGCAAAAGCATACATTAATATAATTAATACTAAGATTGACATATTGCCACGTTCAATGGCCAGCCAGAAGGGATATGAAAGTAAAAACATTAAGGATAAAATCTTTTTTTTACTGATATTTGATTCCTCATATAATTTTAAGAAAGCAAATACAAATAATACTGCTAGAGCAGCAATTACAATTGAAATGATAAGAACCCCGGAAGAGCTGGTTTGTATGGAATATGGATTATCTATATTGTTATTATATAGAATACATGAAATGGGATAATACACACAGTATGCAAGTGGAGGAAAGGAAGCATGGATACCCTCAAAATAAACATTATCTAATCCAAGGTAAAAGCGTCTTACATGATCAAAAAAATCTGCAAAATAACTTAATGTGTATACTATATTTTCTAAAAAAACTCCCTTAGATAATATCAGCGATAAAATTAAGGTGGAAATTCCAATGATAAACAGTAGATATATATATTTTATAGGTGTAAATATTTTTTTATTCATGTCTTTGTCCCTTATATGTTTAATTTCTCTCAAATCGTATATTTTAGTTTACTATAAACCCTGTTTTTTTACAATATTATAAAATTTCGCAGCGCGGAGTATGCAAGCAAACTCTATCTTGTATTTCCAAGGTTGTCCTGCTATTCTTAAATAGTAAGTGAAAGATGAGATAATGAAAAAATATATGGAGCAGGTATGAAAAAGAAGATTATTGATAAACGAAATAAAAAAACCCCGTTGAAATGGAGCATGATTCTGCTTCTTATTTTCTGTTGGATACTGCCTTTGACATTGAGTGTATATTTAATGATTCATCTTACTACAAGTAAGGTAAGCAAGCAGATAGAGAGGACAATTGTAACTTCGGCAGATAATGCCATAAAGCTATGCGAGACGCAGGTGAATGCAGCAGTGATGGCATCCAGAAATGCATCTTATTTCTCCGTGATTAAGGATAGCTATCGGCAGTTCAAAAGAGATGATAATGAACCTGCTTTATATAGCAGTGTAACAGAATTTTTGGAACAGCATTTTCGTTATAATGATTATTTTCTTCATACAACGGTACTATTTACAGATGAACCTGACAGATCATATTATACTTCCTATTCAGGAAGTACCAATCATACTTCATATAGAGCAAATATGCGTTTTATGAGTGATGTGCAGCCTATTATTATGGATATATATCCGGATTTGGATACTGATATTAAATTTTTAAATGTAGATAATAATATATACTTGGTACGTAATATGATGGATTCGACGTATCATCCCTATGCTGTAATTGCGATACAATTGGATAAAGCAAGTATGTTTGGAGGATTGCAAAGTACCTGGGGATATGTGGATGGTGAGATTTATATAGATGGAGAATTGCTCATAGGGGACAGCGGTAATGAACTGAATGTGAATCCCGAGTTACTGGATCCAAATAGCAGAATGGCTAAACTGACTCAAATAGACGGTGAATATTATGCTTATGCTGTGAGGAAACCAAGCAGCACTCATCATGTCACGTATGTAATTAAGCTTGATAAACAGTTGATTATTGATGAAACACAAACTATTAAATATGTGGGATTCCTTTTTATATTATTTTTAATTCCTCTTATTGTCATTATTTTTGTATTCTTTCAAAGAAAGATATCAAGACCTGTTTCCAAACTGATCAGGGTGTCCCATGAAATCGAGGAGGGAAGGTTTGGCTATCAGATAGAAGGGGTTGCAAACAGTCAGGAATTTCAATATTTAATTGAGGCATTTAATAGTATGTCTGAAAAGTTAAAATACCAATTTGAGACCATATACCTAGAGGAACTTGCGCTGAAAGATGCCAGAATTATGGCGCTTCAGTCACAGATTAATCCTCATTTTCTGAATAATACCTTAGAAATTATTAACTGGGAATCAAGAATCAGCGGGAATTATAAGGTGAGCAATATGATAGAAAATCTATCGATTATGTTGGAAGCTACGATGGATCGCAGGCATAGACGTTTTGTGACTTTGGCAGAAGAAATGTCTTATGTGGATGCATATCTGTTTATTATCGCACAGCGTATCGGAGAAAGGATGCATGTAGAGAAGAGGGTGGATAAAAAACTTCTCAATGCCAAAGTTCCCCGCCTGATTATACAACCTATTATAGAGAATGCGGTAGAGCATGGTATCATCGGACAGCCCAATGCTTTTATTACCCTGAATGTATTTGCAGATGAGGATAAACTTATTATTGAAGTGATCAATTCGGGAACCATGTCTGATGAGGATAAGCGAAAAATTAAGGAATTGCTTAAGGATGATTATGAACCGGGTGAACATGGTTCTGCAAGTCTGGGAGTCAGAAATGTGAATCGAAGGATCAAGATTATCTATGGAGAAGAGTGCGGTCTTACTGTAGAAAATAACGAAAATAACGAAACTGTGAGCAGAATTATTATCAAAATTGATATGACAACAATAAAAGACAAGAAATAGCAAATCTGACAATTTTACTTTTTAGTAATTTTTTATATGATAGACATATCAGATGATAGTCATCTGTCAAATTATATGGGAGGTATAAGAAATGAAAAAAGTATTAGCAATGTTACTTACAGGCGCAATGGTTTTATCCTTGACAGCTTGTGGAGGAAACACAACAACAACAGAGGCACCTGCTGAAACAACAGAAGCAGAAGCACCTGCTGAAACAGAAGCAGAAGCACCCGCAGAGGTAGCAGAACCTGCAGGGCCGGTTACACTTAATGTAACAACAACGTTTGCTGGCGAAGATACAAACGCAGCTAATTACCAGGAGGCAATCGAAGCATTCCAGAATGATACAGGAAACACAGTTAATGATGCTTCCGCTTCATCAAATGAAACATTTAAAGCAAGAATGATTTCTGACTTTGAAATGGGCGCAGAGCCAGACGTAATTTTCTACTTCAATGGCGTTGATTCCAATCCATTTGTAGAAGGTGGAAAAGTAGTTTCTATCGATGAAATCCGTGCAGCATACCCAGAGTATGCATCTAACATGAAAGATGGTATGTTAGGAGCATCACCTGTTGATGGAAAGAACTACTCCGTACCTGTAAATGGTTACTGGGAAGGTTTATTCGTTAACAAAGAAGTATGTGAAGCAGCAGGAGTAGAAATTCCTACAGCAGATACAACATGGGAAGAGTTCCTGACAATTTGTGAAACAATCAAAGAAGCTGGATTCACACCAATTGCTGCATCTTTTGCAGAAGTACCACACTACTGGTTTGAGTTCTGTATTTACAACCACCTTGACCCGGCATCACACAACATTCTTCCTCAGTCACTGGATGACCAGCAGGGTAAAGCATGGGTTGATGGTATCACAGATATGAAAACTTTGTTTGAAAGTGGATATTTACCAGCAAACACATTATCAGCAACAGATGGTGAAACATTCCAGTTATTCGTTGATGGCAAAGCAGCATTCTTAATCGACGGATCATGGAAAGTTGGTGGTATCGAAGAAGCAACAGATAACATTGACAACTTTACAGTTACTTATGTACCTGGAAAGAACAGCCGTAAATCAACAGATATCATCGGTGGACTTTCTTCAGGATGGTTTATTACACAGAAAGCTTGGGCTGACCCGGCAAAACAGAAAGCAGCAGTTGACTTTGTAACATACATGACAACAGACGAAATGGTATCTAAGTTTGCAGCAGTTTCAGCAACAGCATTAAAGAACGGTACACAGGTTGATGAAAGTACATTATCATCATTAGCAGTATCAGGACTTGAGATGGTAGCAGGAGCGACTGGTATGGCAGGAGCTGTACAGGATCAGATTACTCAGGAATGTAGAGTACCTGTATTCAATGGTATGCCTGATATCGTACAGGGAAAAGTAGAAGTATCAGATGCTATCCAGGAATTACTTGATTTAGTAGCAGCACAGTAATACAATAAAAGTAGTAAATTAATTTAAAAATGGAGCGGAGAGAATTATTCTTCTCCGCTCCAACTAACAAAGAGGGTGAAACCATGAGTGCTAATATATATAAAAATAAAAAACCCATAATTTTCTTTTTGGTTCCAGCTTTTACGTTCCTAATCATCTTTTTGTACTATCCCTTTGTACAGAATATTTTAAACAGTTTTAAATATATCAATAATCTTGGAGCTTCCGCAAAAGGTTGGAATGAACCGTGGTACTCCAACTATGTTGAGCTTGTAAAGGACCCTAACATAAGAATAGCATTAGTAAATACATTGAAAATGGTAGTTGTAACCATAGTAGGACAGCTAGGTATAGCGATTGTACTGGCCTTGATGGTTGACAATATTAAAAAAGGATCAAAGTTTTTTAGAATTGTTTACTTTTTCCCTATCGTTATAGCAGCAACCGCTTTAGGACTTTTATTTAATATCGTTTTTCTATATAACAAGGGAATGCTTAATCAGCTCTTTGAAATATTTGGAGCAACGCAGCTCATTGACTTTAAAGATGAGTCACATGCAATGATCACGATGATGATTCCGGTTACTTGGCAGTATGTAGGTTTCTATTTTATTATCCTTATAACCGGATTGAACAATATATCAGAAGAATTATATGAAGCAGCAACAATTGACGGTGCGTCAAAATTACAGAAAATACGTTTTATTTCTCTTCCGCTTTTGCATAATGTTATTTGTACTTGTGGTGTGCTTGCGGTAACAGGAGCATTAAAAGTATTTGATTTACCTTGGATTATGTTCCCGAAAGGAATGCCTGGAAATGCCACTTGGCTGACAGGTACGTATATGTATTATCATGCTTTTGAATCTCATAACGTAGACTATAGTTCAACAATATCAATTCTTATCGTAATACTAGGTGTAATTACAGCTAGAATTGTAAATGTTGTCTTTAAAGAGAAAGAGTATTAGGAGGAGACGGCATGGGACAAACAAAAATGAACAAAAGACATCGTAAGTTTTCCTTGGGAATGACAGGAGTATACGCAATACTTATTGCCTGGGCGCTTACAACAATTTATCCATTGTTTTGGATATTTATGAATTCATTTAAAGATAAAAAAGTAATTCGTTCGGATTCTTTTTCACTTCCGATTGGAGATCTTTTTACCATGGAAAATTACGTTACTGCATTTAAGAGGGTAAATATTCTAGGCGCCTACAGAAACAGTATCGTGATATCCACTACAGTAGCAGTAGTTGTTATTCTTCTTGCAGGATTGGCATCGTATGCACTTGTAAGATATGATTTTAAAATTCGCGGCTTACTTAACAGCTTAGTAATAGCAGGAATGATGTTTCCGGCATTTGCTACCATTATCCCTGTAATCCGTATGATGAATGTAATCGGACTTGCAAACACAAACCAGATTCCAAAATCATTAATGGCAGTTATATTACCTCAGATAGCAGGAAACTTATCATTTGCTATCGTGGTACTAAAGGGATACATAGCCGGTCTGCCGGTTGAGTTAGAAGAAGCAGCATATATGGAAGGGTGTAATATTTACCAGCTTTTCTTTAAAGTAGTTATGCCGCTTTGTAAACCTTCCTTTGCAACAGTAGGTATCTTCTCATTCCTTTGGAGCTACAATGATTTATTTACACAATCATTTTTCTTAAAAACAAAACCGGAGTATTCCGTAACAGTATTGCTTAGTTTATTGACTTCTCAGGAAGGTACAAACTATGGATTGATGGCATCATCTGTATCATTGATTGTATTTCCGCTATTGATTGTTTATTTATTCTTACAGAAGTATATCATAAAAGGATTAACGGCTGGCGCAATCAAGGGTTAATAGATGTGAATATGACATATTAAAAGCATCTGCTTAACAAGACAACAAAGAGGTCAAAAATTGTCAATGTTTATGCAGGTGCTTTTCTTACTTCTTTTTTTGTGATAGAATCCATTTAGAATATGGAGGTATCACATATGTATAAAGTTGTAATTATTGATGACGAACCAATTATTGTTAGAGGTCTGAAAAAGGCAGTTAAATGGGAGAGTTTAGGCTGCTCAGTTGTTGGAACTGCAGAAAATGGAATAGAAGGACTAGAAGTTATTCGAGAAATGAAACCGGATATTTTAATATCCGATATTAGTATGCCTAAAATGGATGGTTTAAGTATGATAGCAGCACTGAAATCCGAATTTCCGGATATGGAAGTAACTATTCTAACCGGATACCGCGATTTTGATTATGCTCAGGAAGCGATTAGACTGGGGGTTTGCCGCTTTCTACTAAAACCTTCTAAAATGGAGGAGCTGGAAGAAGCTTTGCAGGTAATGCTTGGGAATCTTAAGAATAATCCGTCAGTTATTAAGCGCAGGATGGATCAGGACAAAGATAAGACAGATACAGAAGCAGGTGTTTCTGAGGAGAATGAAGAGGCACTGGATAATGTAGCCAGCAGTTTTATTGTAAAAAATGCGCTTGTATATATAGAAGAAAACTATAAGGAAAGATTAAAGCTTGCGGACGTTGCAGATAACGTATACGTAAGCCAGTGGCATTTAAGTAAATTGCTGAATAAATATACGGGTCAGAATTTTTCAGAAATATTGAATAATATTCGAATGCAGCAAGCAAAGATATTACTAAAAAACCCTTCATTACGCATTGGAGATATTGCGGAAGAAGTAGGTTTTTTAGATATGGCACATTTTTCCAGAGTATTTAAGAAACAAGTGGGTATATCAGCCAATGAGTATCGTAACACCGTACTTGTTAGCGGAGATAGTGATTTAAAGGGTAATTCTGCAGATCAGTAATCATAAAAATAAGTATGTTGATTAATTTTACTGATTTGCATGAATGAAAGCGTGCTTTATACGCGGGGAGGACATGAAATGCGTAAAATTTCAACATCAATTATTATTTCGATTATTGCCTGTGTTATTATTGCGGCAATTGCTGTTGGTGCAATCAGTACCAAGGTTGCAGGAGAAGAAATCAACAAAGAAGCTACGGATAAGTTAAGTGCAATGTCATTACAATATGCAAGTGATATTAATATGCAATATCAGAATCTTGAGAGTCTGGCGGAAAGTGTTTCCTCATATATAGCGGGAACCTACGAAGCGATACGTCTCAGTGATAAAGCATATAATAAAGCATATATGAAAAGACTTGGAGGCTATTTGCAGCAAGTGACTGAGCTGCATCCGGAAATAGAAAGCATGTATGCTTATTGTAATCCCAAGGAACAGTCCACAATTACGGGGACTTGGTATGGCAAGGGCAAATCATTAGATATCAAACCGGAAGTAGAATATGACAATTATTTGAATCGGACTGAGGATTGGGAATGGTATTACCAGACGGTATCAGCAGGTAAAGCAATCTGGCTGGACCCTTATTATAAAGAGAAATTTGATAAAACATGTGTCAGCAGATGTGAACCGGTTTATGCAGACAAAAAGTTTGTAGGAATTATTGGCGTGGATGTTGATTTTTCTAACATTGCCAATATGATTCATGGCATTTCAATTTATGAGACCGGAAACGCTTTTTTATTGGATACAAAGCAGCAATTCCTGGTGCATGATGACTATACAATTGCCGATACACTGGAAAGTGTGGGATATGCGGATCTAGCCAATGCACTTGGTCAAAGTGATGACGGTGTCGTACAAATGTCACTGAACGGTACGAAATCATTAGTAAGCTTCGTAAAGCTAAATAATGATTATACACTTGTATTACAAGCTCCTCTCGCTGAAGTTCAGAGCGGAATAGCGGATATGCAGAGAAATGCTGTTATAATTATTCTGGGTGTATGTGTATTTGCCAGCATATTTGCATTATTTATTAGCGGAAGAATCTCTAATCCATTAAAGAAAATGGTAATTGATTTAAAAAAGATGCAAGAGAGAGATTTTACAGGTAACGAGTATATATCCTTTTTAAATAAGAAAAATGAGATCGGTAAGATTTCCCATGCCATAGACAAGGTGCAAAAATCAATGGGTCTTGTGATTACCACTATGTCGGAGCAAGAAGAGGGAATAGAAGGGGCTACTGATAACTTAAATGTTATTATAGATGACTATAATAGCATGGTAATAAATATTTCTTCTGTAGCAGAAGAACTATCAGCCAGTATGCAGGAAACAGCAAATATGGCTGAACATCTTGGAACAACCTCCCAGCGCATGGAGGATTATGTTGCAGTTATGGAAACAAAGAACAGCGAAGGTATAAAAAATATAGCTGCAGTTTATGACAGAGCGAAAACTTTGAATATAGAATCAGAGAATGCGGAAAAAGAAAATGAAGTTTTAATAGATACTACAAAAAAACGACTTGGTGAAGCCATTGAGAATTCGAATCAAGTGGAACAAATCAATGAGTTAACAAAAGCCATATTAAGTATTTCAGATTCCACGAACTTACTTGCACTCAATGCTTCCATAGAAGCGGCAAGAGCAGGGCAGGCAGGCAGAGGGTTTGCTGTAGTTGCGGAGGAAATCAGAAATCTGGCTGAAAACTCAAAGAATACGGCAGGAGAAATACAAAACATTACGCTTAAAGTGACTGAAAGTGTGAAGCATTTATGTGAATGTGCATTGCAAGTACTAGATTATATGGATGTTAATGTTCGACAGACTTATCAGCATCAGGTTGATATCAGTAAACAATATCATAAAGATGCAGAGGATATGGATAATATTCTGAAAGAGTTTTCAGAAGTGTCTCAAAATATCAGTAAAGAAAATGAGTCTATTATGAATGTAATCGAAAGTTTACGGCGTGCCACATCCGATGGAGCATTAGCGACAGACGAAGTTGCGCAAAGTGCAGAAGGTATGCTAAGCGGAACACATAAACTTCAGGAAGCCGGAGTCGGATTAGGAGAAATCGTACATAAGATGGAAGAGACCATCGCAGCCTTTCAGGTGCCGGGTGTGGCAGAACAAGAAGAGACAGACGAATTAGAATAATAGTGAATCAGAAATTTAGAAATAGACTAAGACAGGTGCTGGTAGTTATAGGCATCTGTCTTTATTAATGACAAGTAAAGCAAGATAGGATAGAATAATAGCAATAACATTCAGGAGATGAGCTAATGTATGAATTGATACAGGTTGGAGAAAAGACCTATTATATTAATTGCCCGGCAAGAATGGGAATTTACAAAATGGATGAAACCAGGGTGTGCCTCATTGACAGCGGCAATGATAAGGATGCTGGTAAGAAAGTACTTAAGATTTTAGCAGCAAATAACTGGACGCTTGGAATGATTATTAATACTCATTCACATGCCGATCATATCGGTGGCAACAACTTGCTTCAGCAACGTACCGGTTGTCCCATATATGGTGTGGAAACGGAGTGTGCTTTTACAAAACATACTATTTTAGAATCCTCTTTTATCTATGGGGGATATCCTTATAAGAAACTTCGGAATAAATTCCTAATGGCCCAGCCCAGCGTTGTGCAATTACTGACGGAGGAGGTATTGCCGGAGGGAATGGAGATGCTACGTGTGGATGGTCACACTTTTTCTATGGTTGCCTTAAAAACCGAGGATGATATCTGGTTCTTAGCGGATTGTGTGACCGGAGAGGCAATTCTTGAAAAATATCATATCTCTTTTATGCAGGATGTAGAGGCGTATATGGCAAGCCTTAATATCGTAGAGGAGCTGTCCGGTAAGCTGTTTATCCCTTCCCATACGGAGCCTGTGACTGATATACGGCCTTTGGTTCAGATCAACCGTCAAAAGGTATATGAGATCATAGACGTGCTAAAACAGATATGTACCGAACCAAAAGGGTTTGATGAAATATTAAAGGAAGTTTTTGATCGGTATCAATTACTTATGGATAATAACCAGCATGTTTTGGTAGGGAGCACCATTCGTTCTTATTTATCTTATTTATATGATAAACAAGAACTACAAATAACATTTCTAAATAATGAAATGAAATGGCAGATATCGGTCGAAAATCCGACAGAAAGCGATATCATTCCTTCAATAAATAAAGATAAAGACGGAATTCTTGCAAATACTACATGTTTCGCATTGGACATGGATGGGACAATATATTTAGGGGAGCAATGGATTGAAGGAGCGATGGAATTCCTGGAAAAAATTATAAATACCGGTAAAAGATATGTTTTTCTTACCAACAATTCCTCTAAGAATGCATCGGTCTATGTGGAGAAGCTGCGAAATATGGGACTCTCCATCACAGAAGAACAAATTGTGACTTCAGGTCAGGCAACCATTAGCTATCTTAAGAAGAACTATAATGGCAAAAGAGTTTTTCTTCTGGGAAATAACCTTCTGACTGAAGAATTTGTACAAGCAGGTATCGTACTGGATAGTGAAAGTCCGGAAGTAGTGGTAACTGCTTTTGATACTACGCTTACGTATGATAAAATGTGTAAAGTATGTGATTTTGTCCGTATGGGACTTCCTTATATTGCCACTCATCCGGACTATAACTGTCCCACAGAGACCGGGTTCATTCCCGATGCAGGAGCCATACATGCTTTTATACATGCATCTGCGAACCGATATCCTGACCATATCATAGGAAAACCAAGCGGAGAGATCATTGACTATCTGCTGGAACGGTTTGATTGGAAAAGAGAAGAGGTGGCTATGGTTGGAGATCGGTTGTATACGGATATTGCAGCCGGAAGAAACAATGGTCTTAAGAGTGTATTGGTATTAAGCGGGGAGGCATCCTTTCAGGATGTTAAAGATTCAGAAGTAAAGCCGCATCTTATCTTTGATTCGATAAAGGAAATGGCAGCTTATCTGTAAAGTAATTCAGACAAAAGAAAGGCATGGGTTATTACATGGGATTAAAATTTTATTTTGGTGCATCCGGCGCCGGAAAAAGTACAAAGCTCCATAAAGAAATGGTGGAACAATCCTTGAAAGAGCCGTCAAAGAACTTCTTGATTATTGTTCCCGATCAGTTTACCATGCAGACGCAGATGGACTTGGTAAAAGCACATCCTCAAAAGGGAATTATGAATATCGATGTGCTCAGCTTCGGCAGATTGTCCCATAGGATTATGGAGGAAGTAGGAATCGATAATCGCGGAGTACTGGATGATACGGGAAAAAGCCTTGTACTTCGTAAAGTCGCTGAGAACATTGAAAGCGATATGCCGGTAATAGGAGGTAACTTGCATAAAATTGGTTACATCCATGAGGTGAAATCAGCCATTTCTGAGTTTATGCAATATGGAATCGGAGAATCACAGTTAGAGCAGCTTACGGAATTTGCTAAGAAAAGAGGGGCACTCTATTACAAATTAAAGGATTTAGGTGTTTTATATAAACATTTTCTACAATATATCCAAGATAAATATATAACCACAGAAGAAACGCTTTCTTTACTTTGTGGAGTGCTGAGTAAATCCAAGTTAATCAAAAATAGCGTGATTGCCTTTGATGGTTTTACCGGTTTTACTCCGATACAAAATAAATTAATACAGGAATTAATGATATGCGCAAAAGAGGTGATTATCACCGTAGTTATAGACAGCAAGGAAAATCCTTATATCATTGATGGGGAACAGAAGCTATTTTATCTGAGTAAGAAAACAACGGCAGATTTAATAAAACTGGCAAAGGAAGCACAGATACCGCGAAGAGAAGATGTTTACTTGAAAGAGGAACCCTTGCCCCGTTTCCGGTTAAACAAAGAGATGCAGCATTTGGAACAATATCTATTCCGCTTTCCTATGAAACCCTATGAGGAGGAAAACAAATCCCTGCATTTATTTGAAGCCTCTTCCCCGGGAGAAGAGGTAAGACAGACATGCATTAAAATGAGGCAATTGATCAGAGAGAACGGTTATTGCTACAGGGATTTTGCTATTGTTACCGGCAATCTGGAAACTTATGCCGGTCAGGTGGAAACGGAATGTGCTAAGTTTGACATACCGATATTTATGGATCGAACAAAAGGAATCCTATTAAATCCTTTTATTGAATATATCCGCAGTGCATTAAAGATTGTTACGGATAATTTCTCGTATCAATCGGTGTTTCACTATTTAAGAAGCGGACTGGCAGGATTTGAGCGGGAAGAAATTGATTTGCTTGAGAATTATGTCCTATCTCATGGGATCAAAGGAAAGAGCAAATGGATGAACTTATTTACATCCGGAGCAAAGGAAAACGATGGAGTAGAGATGCTTTCCCGGCTTAATTCCATACGGGAAAGATTAACCAGCCAGCTGGAACCCTTAATGATGAAGTCCAATACGGCGGGAGAGAAAATAAAGCAGTTATATGAATTTATTATAAATAATACGGTGCAGGAAAAACTTGCGGTTTACGAAAAAATGTTTCAGGCAAAGGGAGACGTGATCAGAGCAAAGGAGTATGCTCAAATCTATCGTTTGGTCATGGATTTGCTTGACCAGATAGAGAGCTTACTCAGAGATGAGAAACTCAGCAGAAAGGAATTTGCAGAGATTCTGGATGCCGGATTCGGGGAAATTGAGGTCGGCACCATTCCCCAGAATGTAGACAGGGTCGTGGTTGGTGATATGGAAAGAACCAGACTAAAAGAAATAAAAGTCTTATTTTTCCTTGGTATTAATGATGGAAACATACCAAAAAACACAGGAACCGGCGGTATTATTTCAGACATAGACAGAGAGTTTCTTAAGGATTCTCCTTACGCACTTGCACCAACACCCAGACAGCAGATGTACATACAAAGGCTTTACCTTTACATGAATCTGACCAAGCCTTCGGAATACTTATATTTATCCTATTGTAAAGTAAGTAGTGAAGGAAAGAGTATGCGTCCGGCCTATCTGATAGATACCATGCATCAGTTGTTTCCGGGACTGGTTACAGAAAAACCGGAGTTATATAAAGTAGAGGAACAGTTAGAAACTAAAAAAGCAGGTCTGGATCATTATGCAGATATGCTTAGAGACTATGCAGCCGGATATATGGAGGATTCAGAGAAGAAAAAGGTAGCCTCTTTCTATCAGGTGTACCATAACGATGTGGCCTATCAGGAGGAAATAGACAGACTGACCGAAGCAGCCTTTACATCTTACAGCCCCAGCCCTCTTAAGAAGGAAATCGCTAGTCTCCTGTATGGAAATATGCTGTTAAGCAGTGTCAGCCGTCTGGAAAGATATGCGGCATGCTCCTATGCACACTTCTTGCAATATGGGCTATCCTTACAGGAACGGGAAGAATATGAATTTGAAGCCATTGACATGGGAAATGTATTCCATGGTGTACTGGAATCGTTTGCGGTGGAGCTGCAAAATAAGGGTTATTCATGGTTTGACTTCAAAGAGGAATCAGTGGATGGCATATTAAAGCAGGCTCTCGACAGTTACGCCGCTGCCTATGGAGAAACTATTTTATACAGTACGGCAAGAAATGAATACAGCATAGATAGAATGCATCGAATTCTTAAACGAACAGTGCTCACCTTGCAGCATCAGTTAAAAAAAGGAATGTTCATACCGGAAAATTATGAGCTATCTTTTGCCATGGCAGATAATCTGGATGCGGTTAATATTACCTTATCCCAGGAAGAGAAGATGAAGCTGCAGGGTAGAATAGACCGCATTGATACTTATGAGGACGATGAGCATGTTTATGTGAAGGTGATAGATTATAAGTCCGGCAGCAAGAAGTTTGACTTGGCAGCACTCTATTATGGATTGCAATTGCAACTTGTTGTATATATGAATGCGGCAGTGGAAATGGAGCAAAAGAAAAACCCGGGGAAAGAAATTATTCCCTCGGCTCTATTATATTATCGTGTTACAGACCCTATGGTGAAAGCGGATGAAGAAATAACGGCTCAGGAGGTTGAGGAACGGTTGCTTCGGGAGCTTCGGATGACCGGAGTAGTCACCGAAAATGACACGATTATCAGTATGCTGGATCAGGAATTTGAGGATAAATCTGATGTAGTGCCTGTAGAGCGGAAGAGAGACGGAAGCTACAGTGCCAAATCCAGTGTCATAAGTATGGAAAACTTACAAGAAGTGTCAGATTATGTGAATGTTAAGATCAAACAGATAGGCAAAGAAATTGTAAATGGGAGTATAGCAGTCAATCCTTGCAGCCAGGGAAATATGACCGCATGTGACTATTGTGCCTACAAAAGCGTCTGTGGATTTGATCCGGGTATCCAAGGATACCGGCTCAGAGAACTGGATAAATTAACAGACCAGGAAGCAATAGACAGGATGAAAGAAGAAATCAGACAAAGGAGATAAGGCATGGGAATTGTATATACCCAAGAACAACAGAAGGTCATAGATACACATGGACGTAATCTTTTGGTGTCTGCGGCAGCCGGTTCCGGGAAAACCGCGGTTCTTGTGGAACGAATCGTAGCAATGATTAGTGATGCAGCGAAACCGGTGGATATCGACCGGCTCCTGATTGTCACCTTTACCAATGCGGCGGCGGCAGAAATGCGGGAAAGAATAAGCAGTGCAATTGCAAAAAGATTGGAAGTGAATCCGGAAAACGAACATTTGCAGAAGCAGGCAACTCTTATTCATAACGCACAGATCACAACCATAGACAGCTTCTGCATGTTTGTCATACGGAATAATTTTAATGATATTGGTCTTGATCCGGGCTTTCGTGTAGCCGATGAAGGGGAGCTCAAATTACTGCAGCAGGATATTATGGCTGCGATGTTAGAAGAAAAGTATGCTCAAAAGTCGCCCTCTTTTTTACATTGTGTAGAATATTTCAGTACCGGCAGTCAGGATAAGGCAATAGAAGAACATATTTTAAAGCTATATGATTTTGCCGAAAGCTATCCCTGGCCAGAGGAATGGCTTAAGGAGCGGGAAAAAGACTATGAAATAGAATCGGTGGATGACTTGGATCAAGCGTCCTGGATGGAATTTTGCTTAGAGCAGATAAACCGCATGGTTTTAGATTGTATCCGTAAAGCAGAGGAATGCCTTTCCATTTGTGAGCAGCCCGATGGCCCTTATATGTACGGAGCGGTTCTGGAAACAGAAAAAGAGCGTTTAGAGAAGCTTCTATCCTTTCAAAGATATCAGGACGGCTATGAACTATTTAAAGGGATGTCTTTTGACAGACTTCCTTCCAAAAAAGATGATTCCGTATCACCACTAAAACGCGTATTAGTTCAGAATATCAGAAAAGAAATAAAAGATAATATCAAAACCATCTGCAGCAAATATTTTCCGGCTACGGTGCAGACAGTGGTTTCATATATGCAGGGGTGCGATGTGGCGGTCAAGGAGCTAGTGGCACTTACCCTTGCTTATAAGGAGGCACTGGATCAAAAAAAGAGAGAGAATAATCTCATTGATTTTAGCGATATGGAGCATTTGGCACTTTCCATACTGGTTAAGAAAACCGCAGATGGATATGAGCCTACCCAGACGGCTCTCGATTACCGTGCTTTTTTCACTGAAATCTTAATTGACGAATATCAGGATAGTAACCTAGTTCAGGAATATTTGTTAAAGAGCATTTCGGGAGAGGAAGTAGGAGAATATAACCGTTTTATGGTGGGGGATGTGAAACAGAGTATATATAAATTCCGTCTGGCGCGCCCTGAAATATTTATGGAAAAATATGAAGCATATCAAAGTAACAGTGACATAAAACAAAGAATTGATTTACATAAAAACTTTCGAAGCCGTAAAGAAATCATCGATAGTGTGAATTATATTTTCACCCAGATTATGGGCAAGAGACTGGGCGGTATTGAATACGATAAAGACGCGGCTCTCCATTTGGGTGCTGATTATCCGAAACAGGAAACAGAAGGGAACGTATCTCAAAATGCCACGGAGCTTCTACTGATTCTGAAGGAGGATACAGAGGAAGAGGAGAAAAGGACGGTACGGCAGCAGGAAGCTTATGGGGTGGCAAAACGAATAAAAGGGCTGCTTAAGAATTTCAAAGTAACGGACAAGGAAAGCGGAATGCTAAGACCCGCTTCTTATAGGGATATTGTGATTCTGCTTAGAACCAATACCGGCTGGGATGAAGAGTTCAAAAGTGTATTGAAGGAGGAAGGAATTCCCTCTCATGTTGCTTCCAAAACAGGATATTTTGCGGCAAAGGAAATACAAACAATCCTCCAGTTGCTTCGTGTCTTAGATAATCCCCTCCAGGATATTCCTCTTTTTGGTGTTATGAGGTCATACTTTGGTCAATTTGATGAGGAAGAAATCGCCTTCATTTGCGGGAAAAAAGAGAATAGAAAGGAAAAGCTGTTTTTCAGTTTGAAAAGATATATAGAGGAAGCAGGAGAAGACAGCAAAGCCGGAGAGTTCCTGGCCTTGATAGAAGAATACCGGAATAAAACGGTGTATATGCCGATTCATGAGTTAATGCATGAAATCATTATGCAGTCCGGCTATTTTCATTATATAGCAGCACTGCCCGGTGGAGAGCAAAGAAAGGCCAATATCGAAATATTATTAGAAAAAGCCAAGGCTTTTGAGCAGACAAGCTATTATGGATTGTTCCATTTTATCCGCTATATTGAACAATTAGAGAAATATGATGTGGATTACGGTGAAGCAAATATACTGGATGAAAATGCAGACGTTGTGAGGATTATGAGTATTCATAAAAGCAAGGGACTGGAATTTCCCATCTGCGTTGTCTGCGGGCTTGCCAAACGATTCAATATGATGGATATAGGTAGAAGGATGATAGCCGATGTGGATATGGGAATCGGTGTGGATTATGTGGATAGCAACCATAGACTGCAAAGTAAGACGGTAAGGAAAAATGTTATTGCAGAGAAAATGCGGCTGGATAATCTGGGAGAGGAACTTCGTATTCTGTATGTTGCTCTGACAAGGGCAAAAGAGAAATTAATTATGACAGGAGTTGTTGGGAAAATGGAACCCATCCTGAATTCCCTATTACCGGTTCGAATGTCCGGGGAAAGGCAGGTTTTCTACAGTAATCTGGCGGGGGCAAGCAGCTATCTGGATTTTATTCTGCCGGCATTTGCGCGTCATGCAGCCTTTGAAAATATATGGGAAGACTATGGATATGAAAAAAGTTCTTCCATGTATGTTGAAGAAGAGAATATAAAAATCAGCGTACTCAGTAAGGAAGATTTTATTAGAAGTGAAATTAAAGAGCAAATAAGAACAGAAAATTTAAAAAGGCGTTTATTACTATCTGACATAGAACCGGATGGTAGATGGATGGAGCAGATGGAAAAGCTGTTCTCTTATCAGTATCCCCATGAGGAACTTTCCGACCTGTATACAAAGACAACAGTGTCAGAACTTAAAAAGACAGGCCAAATAGAAGAGGTTGATTTTTCTTTTGACCTTTATGAGGAAGAGCAGGTTATCCCGTATATTCCCAAGTTTATGCAGGCACAAGAGAGTCTTGGCGGTGCCGGAAGAGGAACAGCCTTCCATAAAGTGATGGAGCTTATGGACTTTAAAACCGACGGTTCCGGTCAATGGAAGACGGACCCTAGAACCCAGATAGAGGATATGATAAGCAGCGGATATCTGAGCAAAGAGTATGCACAGGCAGTCTCGATTCCACTGATTGAAGAGTTTATGTTAAGTGACCTGGCAAAAAGAATGCAGCGGGCAGAAGAATGCGGTTGTCTTTATAAAGAACAGCCTTTTGTTCTGGGAATTCCTGCCAAAGAGCTGAATGAAAAGTTCCCGTCGGATGAGCTGGTACTGATTCAGGGTATTATTGATATTTATTTCGAGGAAAACGGAGAACTGGTAGTTGCTGATTATAAAACAGACCGGGTAAACACGGAAGAAGAGCTAATAGGGAAATATATCAGGCAATTAGAGTACTATGCCAGAGCATTGGAACAGATAACGGGTAAAAAAGTTAAGGATAAAATTATATATTCTTTTGGACTTAGGAAGGAAATTATGATATGATAAAGCGTGACTTATGGGTGTTTTAATCATCCCATTTAAAGTTTTGATTCTGCTAACCAATGAGGAGGAATAAGCATGAAGACAAAGTTTGGTGTTAAAGAAGTGGTTGCAATCGGTATCGGGGCTGCACTGTTTGTAGCATTGACACAGGTTCAGATTCCGCTGGGTGTTCCGAATACATATCTGCAGCCAAGAGCAGCATTGCTGGCATTTTTATCCGCAGTATACGGACCGGTGGTAGGAGCTGTTGTAGGTCTGATCGGACATGCAATCGGTGACATGTTTTTCTACGGGAGTGCATGGTGGAGCTGGGTATTTCCGGAAGCAGTATTCGGAATCATAGTAGGTATGTTTGCTGCGAAGTATGCAATTAAGGAAGGAGCCTTTGGCACAAAGGAGATCGTATTCTTCAATGTGGTTCAGGTGATTGCCAATGCAATTGCATGGATTTTGGTGGCACCGGTACTGGATATCCTGATTTACAAAGAGCCGGCAAACAAAGTATTTGTTCAGGGTGTAACAGCTTGGCTTGGCAACGTAGTTGTTATTGCAGTTTTGGGTACTTTACTTGCGGTAGGGTATTCTAAGATTGGCGCAAAATCTTCCAGTCTTAAGAAAGAGGATTAAAATGACTCCAATTATCGAATTTAAAGATTATACTTTTAAATATCGATCACAGGTAGAACCGACTCTCCGGGATTTTAACTTAAAGGTTTATCCCGGAGAAAAGGTTTTGATTGTGGGACCATCCGGTTCGGGTAAATCTACAATTGCCCATTGTATCAACGGGTTGGTTCCATTTTCATTTGCCGGTGATAGCACAGGAACACTGAGTGTGAAAGGAAAAGATCCTGCCGAGCTTGGTATATTTGGCATGTCTAAATTAGTAGGCACAGTGTTACAGGATACCAACGGGCAGTTTATCGGTCTGACGGTAGCAGAGGATATTGCCTTTGCACTTGAAAATGACTTGACACCCCAGGAAGAAATGTTTCATAGAGTAAGGGAAGTAGCACAAGTGGTAGAGGTGGATAAGCTGTTGACTCATGCACCTTGGGAATTATCAGGCGGTCAGAAGCAAAGAGTTTCTATGGCCGGCGTTATGGTGGATGACGTAGAAATACTATTATTTGATGAGCCTCTTGCGAATTTAGATCCGGCAACAGGAAAACGTGCCATTGATTTGATTGATAAAATAAGTAAAGATAGAAACGCAACGATATTGATTATCGAGCATCGTTTGGAAGATGCACTATATCGGGATGTAGATAGAATTATTGTCATTGGAGAAGGCAGGATAGTGGCAGATTTGAAACCGGATGAATTGCTTGCCGGAGATATCTTAAATGAACAGGGAATCAGAGAGCCGCTTTATGTCACCGCACTAAAACACGCAGGGTGCGTGTTGTCAAGAGAAAGTAAACCACAGCATATAGAGAGTATGGTTTTAGATACTTATAAAGAACAGATTAGGCAGTGGTTTCAGGC
The DNA here is from genome assembly GCA_964463365.1 of uncultured Kineothrix sp. Taxonomy (GTDB): domain Bacteria; phylum Bacillota; class Clostridia; order Lachnospirales; family Lachnospiraceae; genus Kineothrix. The sequence goes on along the minus strand of CAYXCV010000010.1, from coordinate 23,715 downwards.
ATCAGAATATGAAAAAAGAAAACAAACGGAAGAAAATGTGCTCAGTATCAAAGATTTGTATTTTTCTTATGTAGAAGGAAAACCCGTACTGCAGCATATTCATTTCGATATTCATAAAGGGGAAATGGTAAGTATTGTTGGTAAAAACGGTGCAGGTAAATCTACGTTAGCTGGTATTATCTGCGGATTTATGAAACCAACCAGAGGAAGTATTTATCTAAACGGTGAGGATATTGCAGATAAATCCATTAAGGAACGTGGAGAAAAAATAGGACTTGTTATGCAAAGTCCCAGCCAGATGATATCCAAGCCTCTTATTTACGATGAAGTTGCATTAGGGCTTGTAGTACGTGGTATACCGGAGGCAGAGATAGAAGAGAGGGTCTATGATACACTTAAGATATGCGGTTTGTATCCGTTTCGAAATTGGCCCATATCCGCTCTGAGCTATGGACAGAAAAAGAGAGTGACCATAGCCTCCATACTGGTTATGAATCCGGAGGTTATCATTCTGGATGAGCCTACGGCAGGTCAGGATTACAGGCATTATACGGAAATTATGGAATTTTTAAAAGAAATAAATGAAAAATATGGAATCACCATTATCATGATTACACACGATATGCATTTGATGTTAGAGTATACGGACAGGGCGATTGTGATTGCAGACGGGCATCTGCTGGCAGATGATACACCCGCGAATGTGCTTACGAATGAAATCGTGTCCGATAAGGCATATTTAAAAAAGACTTCCCTTTATGACTTGGCATTAAAATGTGGCATTGAAAATACTTCGGAATTTGTGGAGCGTTTTGTGCATTATGAAAGGAATGTGCGGGAAGGAGGAAATAGTCATGGCTAAAATATTATCCTATGAAGAAAATGATACTTGGATTCATAAGCTAAGCGGTGTGACTAAGCTTATTTTCTTTCTTCTTTGGACCCTTGCCAGTATGCTCTCCTATGATACGCGAGTATTGGTGACTATGGTAATATGCAGTTTCATTATATATAAAATGGCCAGGATTAAGTGGAGGCAGGTAGGAACGGTATTAAAGTTCGTTGTATTCTTCCTGATTATTAATTTGATTGCAATCTTTTTCTTCTCCCCCTACGAAGGAGTCAATATATATGGGAGCAGAACAGATTTGTTTCATCTATTCGGTAATTATTATGTGACAAAAGAACAGCTTTTTTATGAGTTTAATGTCATGATTAAGTATTTTACCATTGTGCCTTCGGTTTTTATGTTTATTGTTACTACAAATCCCAGCGAATTCGCAGCATCGCTTAATCGTATAGGAATTAGTTATAATATTGGTTATTCAGTGGCTCTTGCACTTCGTTATATACCGGATGTTCAGGATGATTTTGCGCAGATTAAACATGCTCAGGAAGCCAGAGGGATAGAAATGTCCGGGAAAGCGCCCTTGTTCAGCAGAATCAAGAATACCTCCTCTATTATCTTTCCACTGATCTTCACAAGTATGGACCGAATCGATGTAGTCAGCAATGCTATGGAGCTTAGAGGATTCGGTAAGCATAAGAAAAGAACATGGTATTCCGGTAAGAAACTAAAGAAGGCAGATTATATAACAATTGTAATCACGGTTATTTTTACAATAATAGCTTTAGTCGTTACTTTTTATGATGGAGACAGGTTTTATAATCCATTCATTTAATATAAATTTTTAAAGGTGATAAATATATAAAGAAATAGGAGTTAATAAATTGAAAGACATAGGAATTATTTTGGAAGGCGGGGCAATGCGCAGCATATTTTCAGCAGGCGTGCTTGACTTTTTTCTGGATAATGATATACATGTTCCGAATGTAATTGCAGTATCAGCAGGAGCATATGCGGGTATGAATTATGTATCCGAGCAGAGGGGGCGCGTTATGGACGCAATAATAAAACCTCTGGAAAAAGAAAAGTATTTAGGGGTTCGTACTTTTTTAAAAAAGGGTACTTTTTTTGATATGGATTTACTTTTTGATGAGATTCCAAAAAGAAAAGCCCCTTTTGATTTTGATAAGTTTACTATGTCTGCAAAAAGATTTGTAATAAGTACAGTTAATTGCCTGACAGGAGAGCCTGTCTACCATGATACATTTCAGGATGAAGACGGGTTTCTCAAAATATGCAGAGCGGCTAATTCTCTGCCCTTTATCTCAAAGATAACAAACATTAATGGAATACCAATGCTGGATGGGGGAATGGCAGATCCAATTCCGATAGAAAGAGCATTAGAAGAGAATTGGAATAAAATGATTATAGTTGTAACAAGAAATAGTAGTTATAAAAAGAAGCAGAGTTTTTTATATATTACTATGATTAAGCTCTTATATCGTAAGTATCCAAAGTTCGTAGATCTGGTTGTTGGGCGGGCTGAAAGATACAATGATTCGTTACATATCATAGAGCAGCTGGAAAAAGAGGGTAAGGCCTTTGTGCTGAGACCGACCGGGGATATCAATCTAACAAATAACGAGGCAGATACGAAAAAGCTTCGTAATTATTACAAACATGGATATGAAGTGGCAGCAAGCAGAAATCAGGAATTACAGGAATTTTTAAATCAGAGGCAGTAAAGCCAATCGGAAAAACGAGGAGGAAAATATTATGGTGCATAATGTGCGAGGTATTCCCGTTTATTATGAGCAGTATGGCGAAGGAAAACCTATTCTATGCCTCCATGGATGCCCGGTTGACCACCGCTTAATGACAGGATGTTTAGAACCTATTTTCAATAAAATGACTGGTTACCGCAGAATTTATATAGACTATGCGGGTTTAGGAAAAACTCCCTCAGCGGATTGGATTAAAAATGCTGACGATATGCTTGAATTAATAAAGGAATTTATTGACGGTATCATTCCCGATGAAAATTTTCTAATAATTGGTGAATCATATGGTGGATATTTAACGCTAGGTCTTATTCGTGATATAAAGACAAGAATTGATGGGGTTATGCTAGTCTGTCCGGCAATTCATCACAATACCCCCAGCAAGTGGCACCCTGAGAAACAAATTTTATGGAAATCAAAGGATTTTGGATCGATGATAAATGATGCCGATGTTGAGGGATTTTTAAATATGGCAGTCATAGCGACACCTGAAATATATGAAACATATAAACACGATATCTTATCAGGTATAAAAATCGCAGATTCTGTTTTTTTAACCAGGTACAGCTATCCCTTTACCTTTGAAGAGGATTTAAAAACAGTAGCATTTGATAAGCCTTCATGTATCTTAACCGGACGTCAGGATCATGTTGTTGGGTATACAAATGCGTTTGAAATTCTTGACAGATTCCCGAGAGCAACTTTCTCCGTATTAGATTGTGGAGGACATAATGCACAGATAGAAAGGGAATCCCTTTTTAACGAACATGTCAGAGATTGGCTATGCCGTATTGAGTTAGGTCATATATAGAGGAGAATATCTATGAATAAATATAAAATCTTAATGACTTTGATAATAATATTTGTTCTGAGTGCTTGTGGGGGAAACATAAATATCCCAGATCAGGTTCAAACACCGGAAGAGATTCAAACACAAGAAGAAGTTCAAACATTAGAAGATATCGAAATAGATGTTGTAATACCAGATGAGTATATGATTGAATCCGAAAATTACTTTGATTACCAGAGCGGAATGGAGTGTGCTGCATTTGCTTCTGCTTATCTTTTACGGCACTATGGGGAAGAAGCTGACGGTAAGACTCTTTTTGAAGATTTTCCCTCAGTAGCCCCTGATGGAGGCACCATGCCTCAGGGAATCGTAACTTTGTTCCAGGATCGTGGTTATGAAGCTCAATATATGACCGATGGCACGGTGGAAGATTTAAAAGTAGAGCTTCTAAAAGGTGCACCGGTTATTGTCTTTATTCATGTGGAGGAACCTACTTCCACACTTAATAACACTCATTACATACCACTGGTGGGTTATGATGAGGAATATTTTTATTTTGCCGAGAGCTTGGAAAATCGTGCCAATTGTAAAAATGATACAAGCCTTCCTTACAATCGGAAGACTGAGATAACAAAGTTTGAGCGGTTATGGGAAAATATTGACGGCTTTTGGAATTACCCTTATTTTGTAATCAGTACAGGCTCATAAAGGAATATATATAAATAGACAGAATTCATTGTTTTCTATAGATACCTCCATGTTTCCGTCATACCTAAGAATTGCTTCTTTGATACTTCTTAGCCCGAATCCATGGCTTGAGGTATCTTTTTTTGATGTTTTAGGAAAACTGCCTGATTTCATAGTCTTATCTATAAAGGGAACCGGATTCTTAAGCTTAAGAACAAAGAGTCCCTTTTCCATCCTTGTTTCCAAAATAATCTTACGTTTTTCCGCGTCTAATTTCATACAAGCTTCCATGGCATTATCAAGTGCATTTGCAAAGATTGCACAGACGTCTGGTTTTTCAAATGGCAGAGTTTGTGCAATATCTGCTTTGATTTGAAAGGTTATATTATTGTCATTCATTTGACTGCTTTTGGCACTTAGGACAGCATTGACTGTGGAATCAGCACAGTAATGGACGGTTTGGGTAAAGACTGGTGTTTGAATCAAAGCATTTACATAAGCATCCTTTTCCTCATGAGGTAGGGAAGTAAGTAATTGTAAATGGTTTGCCATATCATGTTTCAGCCGCTTTACCTGGAATTGCTGCTGCTCCAGATTCTCATAATATAATTGATTTATTTCCATAAGTACATTTTGTTCTTCTAACTCCTGCTGCCTTGATAATACAAGAATCGTCCAGAAAAGAGCAATCATGGAAAAAAGAGCAAGTACCAGCAGGAAAAAGTATGTGAACATTGAACCGGATATACTTTTATTATATGGACTTGTAAGCAATACTATGGAACAGACAATCCCAATTGGAGGCATAGTAAGTAATAGAAGCAGCCTCCAGAGAGAGGAGGATAGCTGATAGTCCTTATTAGGTGCAAAACGTCGAATCAACAGATACATGAGGAACCAAAATATAAAACGTAGCGTAAAGGTTAATAAAATAGTACCGGAATGAGTTACTGGGAAATAATTAAAGTAATTATCGGTTAAAGCATTGAAAGAAAAAGCTGTACTGATAAACATAATACCGATTGTAATTTTCTGCAGAGTAGTGCCCTCACAGCAGATGCATATACTAAGTAAAAAGATAATAGCTGTTGGCGGTAAATTAGCTAAATCACCGATAAAGATTATCATACTTGTCAGTAAAGAGCAGGAAAATAATAAAAATATTTTAGTAAAAATACCATGTTTAAATCTAAGAAATTGTTCCAATGCCTTTTTTACAATAATAGCATTAGATATAATCAATACACCGCGTATTATAAATAGTGATATATGCATATATGAATTCCATGCCTTTCAAAGTTTTCTTATTTTAATAAAGATAAAGCAAGTTTTCTTGTAGCAGTATCCTTCAATGAACGGCTGATAGGAAGATTTTGTTCTCCAATCGTAACACTGGTGCTGCCTATTTGTCCCACATGTAAAGGATTTACCAGATACCGCTGATGAATTCTCACAAACTGATAATCAAGCTGTTCTTCAATATGATCCAGTTTGTCATAAAAAGGATATTCCTTATTGGCGGTTACAAGATAAACCTGACGCTTTACACTATAAAAGTAGAGGATGTCAGATAATAAGAATCGATAAGTTCCATCTGTATTATGAAACACAAAATAATCCTCCTCCTGCTTTTTCATAGCTTGTCTGACCCTTGTCATCAGTTGATTTATCCGGTCTGTATTCGCAGGCTTTAAGATATAATCCAGTGCATTCACTTTATATCCTTCAAATACGTAGTCTGAATATCCGGTAACAAATACAAGAAGAATATCAGAATTGAAGGTTCTGATTTCCATTGCAGTTTCCATGCCGTTTAGTTTTGGCATTTCCACGTCAAGGAATAGTAAATCAATCTCACCGGGATGAGTTTTCAGCCATTTGGCAGCAGTATTTCCCGAAGAGAATTCATATACAATCTGTTCATTTTTCTCATCTATTATATTTTCTAATTGAAAGCGAAGCGCATCCCGCGCTGTTGCCTCATCATCACAAATACCAATTCTTATCATAACCTCACCACTGTTTCGTATTTATACTAATTCTAAATCATTCTAAATTATATCATAAATTTAATTCATATAGAAGTAAGCATGAGATTACTAAGTATTACATGAAAGATGCAATTTATGACATCATTTATTTGAAATAGCAAACTATTACCTGGAACACGCCAAAAATAACATGGCATTAATTTATGATAAATTTTTCTGATACAGTGTTACTAGTGAAGCAAACGATTAATTATAAATGAGAAAAGAAAATCATAAAAGAAGGGTGATAAATTATGTTAAATGTAAAAGAACTTCGGAAATCCTATCAAGTAGGAAATAAGCAGTATGAGGTATTAAAGGGAGTGAGCGTTCATATAGCGAAGGGTGAGTTTGTGGCTGTTATGGGCCCTTCCGGTTCAGGAAAGACTACTTTGCTAAACTGCATTTCCTGTTACATTCCATTTGAGGAAGGAAAGATTACTCTGGGAGGTACCGAACTAAAAGGTTTAAATGAAACAAAGCTTGCAAGGATTCGTAATAAGAAAATGGGTTTTGTTTTTCAGGATTTTATGCTTTTAGACGGACTGACGGTTTGTGAGAATATTTTAATCCCTAAAATTATACGTGGAATGGTTTTAAAAGAGGGTAAGGAACAAGCAGAGGTTTTGATGGAGATGTTTGGAATCAGCCATATCAAGGATAAATACCCTGCGGATATTTCAGGCGGAGAGCGTCAAAGAACGGCTGTAGCAAGAGCACTCATTAATGAACCGTTGATTATTCTGGCGGATGAACCTACGGGGAATCTGGACAGTCGTTCCAGCAGAACTGTTATTGAGTCTTTTGAGGAGGCCAGAAAGCAGTTAGATGCCACGGTTTTCATGGTAACTCATGATAGCTTTGCAGCGTCCTTTTGCGATAGGGTTATTTTATTAAAGGACGGAAAAGTATATAAGAACCTGGAAAAGAAAAGTACTCAGGGTCAATTCCACGACGAGCTTCTTATGTCAATTAAGGAGATGAGCAGTGACAGGATGGGAGGAGAGAAAAATGACATTAAATGATGTACAGAAAAAAATAAGAAAAGCAAATCGTGCTAATCATTTTTTATATCTATTTTGTAATTTTATTGCACTTATGCTGATTACGGCTTATGCATCTTTGATGATGTCTCCTACTATATTAAAAGTATTTCCGGAAGGCGGTGACAGCCGAAAGCAGGTAATGGCAATCTTCGTACTGGCCTGTGTGGGGTGCGTCGTATTTACTATTTATGGTGTCAGTTTGTTCTACCGTATGAAATCAAAGGAAATCGGAATCCTGATGGCTTTTGGTGCAACAAGAAGTCTTTTGGCACCGGGAGTGATTTTTGAAACTCTTATGCTAAGTGGAAGCTCTGCAATTGCCGGTATTTTCTGCGGCATGCCGTTTGCATGGATTTTATGGAATGTTTTCAGATATTTCATTGTAGATAGTGAGGAGATGAAGCTGACATTTGATTATAAATATATTATTATTTCTTTTTTATTTTTTATATTAGTATTAGTATTTGCTGTAGTAATGGGAATTCAATATTTAGTAAAGACGAATATAATAGAAGTTATACAGGAAGAGCACCGCAGTGAGCCAGTTCGTAATGTGAAAAAATGGTATGGAAAAGTAGGGTTGATTGTACTTTTGCTCGGTGCAGTGTTGGGATATTCAGCTCCGGGCATTTATATGGACCTATTTAGTGCTTATGCGCCTTGGTGGCTGAGTCTTCTGTATATACCAGTATTTGTAGGTCTATATATGATTCTTCTACATGTAGTTGTACATGGATTACAAAGTAAGAAGTCTCCGTATAAAGGTCTGATATCCAGAAGTATGATGAAGTTTCAGGGAAAGCAGACTGTCAACAACCTGATGGTGGTTACCGTTTTAATTGCAGGAGCGTGCTTTGGTATCTTTTATGTTCCTATGTTGAATACAGGGCAAACAATGGCAGTTAGGGAGCGTACCTACGACTATTACTATTTATATCCAAACGATCAGGAGTTGTATGGAAGAGAACAGATTGAACAGATGGCAGCAGACTATGGTGTATCAGTAAGCAATTGGAACAGCGCAGAATATTTGACGCTATCTATGGATGGAGAGATCAGAGTTGAGGAAGGCACTCAGTTTCATAATGAGTATCGAGAGTATATTGAGGAAAATAAGTTTATCTCAGAAAGTTCGTATTACCAGTTAACAGGAGATCTTGTGGATGTACCGGTAGGAGGCTATTATGCAATTAATAATGAGCAGGAAACAATCACCTATTATTTAAATACGGAAGCAACCAGGATTACCAATATGACGACGCGGGAATATCTGCCTGTTGAATTTAAAGGTATGCTTCATTATCTGCTTTTCACAGATCAAGGCGGCGGTTATTACGTGATTGATGATAATGGCTATAAGATATTATCCGCAGGCTTACCGGAGGATTGGAAAGGTACTATGGTGTGCTTTGATGCAGGAGAAACGGATTCTTATACCTTTGCAAAGACACTATTTAATAAGATTGTGGATTCCTTTGATGGGACTGCAAAGCCTATTTATTATGATAGGGTAAATAAAATACGTGCCGAGGAGGAGGGGGAAATATATTGGGGAGATACGACAGATATGTCACAAATAAGTTTTGAGGAAAGAGATGCTTCGGAATTCCGCCAATACTGGAGTTATATGCCTAGATTCAGAATTATGGATAAACAAGATACTCTGAATACATTTGCAGTATTTTTCATGATGTTTTTGTTTATTGCGATTGTATGCTTCGTTGCTGCAATGGTAATTTGTTACACTCGCTGTATGACGATAGCAATTAACAATCGTTATGTATTTGATAATCTGAATCGACTCGGAGCCTCGCCCAAATTCCTTAAAAAAGAAGTAAAGAGTCAATCCAGTAAAGTATATATGATTCCGGCAATCATCGGAATGGGATTGATGTACCTTTTATATGTGATGATAATGTATGGGAATGATGGCAGAATAACACAGAATGAGGGGATTGGCTTACTTACTTGTTTTGCTATGTTGCTTGGAATAGGAGTTATTATCTATGCCGTATATCGAATGACTGTGAATAAGATGGTGGAAAAATTGGGGATTAATTAGTTGACAATCATCGGTTATGTAACTATACTAATATTGTACTGAATGGTCAGTATAATAAAAACTCATTGCTAAGTATATAAACTATGGGAAAGGTATGGTAATTATATGAAAAAATCAAGTAAGAAGGATGTCATTTTGGAAATTTCAAAGAAATTATTTTCTGAAAATGGATATGATGGCACAAGTATGGATGATATAGCTCAAAAAGCATCTGTAACAAAATCTTTAATATATTATCATTTTAAAAGTAAAGAGGATTTATTATACACAATTATTGAAAACTTTTATAATGAATATAAGCTATTACTACATACAGAGAAAGATGAAATTTCTAGTGAGAGAACAAAGAATTATCTAAAGTTTTCATATGAGAACAAGGATTTTATTAAAATATTAATAGTTGAATCATTAAAAAATAATATTAAAAATATTTGTATTTTCCCAATTGTAAAATCTTTAATGGAATATGAGAGTGAGTTAACCGGAAACAAAGATGTACTTGATTATGAGAAAAATCATCAAAGATGGGTTGCTGAATTCTTTACCCATATACTCCCCAGTGCATTATTTGCATGCTATAAAGCGGACTGGTGCACTTATTTTGAAACAACGGAATCACAATTAGAAGAAGATTTTCTTGATGTTATTAGTATCACACATAATTCATATCATGAGAGTTTGATTAGAGAAAAGGAGGATTGAAAGTATATGTGTACAAGCTTTATGTTTCGTGGAAATGATACTTTAATAGCAATGAATTATGATAATAGTGGTAAGAACTTCAACCTTGCTCCATATAAGGAAGATTTATTTATGGTCACCCAATATGTTTATGGAAAGATGCGGCCATTATTTGGAATTAGAAGTGATGGAATTATGGTGAATCAACAGGTGGTAAATGAATGTGAGGAAGGTAAATTTCGTGTAGGATTAAAAGTGATCCATACTTCTGCGTTACTAAATAAGATATTAACTCAAAAAAAGTTTATAAATAAATTATCTAAATATGTAGATACGCATAAAGTAGTATGTCCGCCTAAGTTTAGTTTACATATGCTAATTGCCTGTGCAGACAAACCAAGTTATATTATTGAACCAGGAAGAGGTGTCATACAATATCCTGCGGATGAAAAATATATCGCAATGAGCAATTGTCCGGTGTGTGATTTTCAGAAAACGGGAACTTGGGAAGGATTTGGCGTGGACCGTCAATTGAAAGTAAAAGAGGTGCTGCAAAAAGCGCCCGATTCTTTTGGAGTAAAGGATGCATTTAAATTATTAGAGGCGGTACATCAAACAGACGAACTCTGGACGACAGAATTCTCATTTGTTTACTCCTACAATGAAAATAAAGTATATTACTGCTATGACCATAAATTTGATGAGATTGAGGAATATCAAATGGTATGCCATTGATGTATTTCCTGTCTTGCATTTTGTAAAAAAATAATATAATATAAGTTTGTACATGAATTAAATATTTACTTGTTTGCGGGGGGACTCGAAGCGGCCGTTTGGCGCATGAGAGTTGAGAAGGTAAAACCTGACCCTTTGAACCTGTTGGTTAATACCGACGTAGGGAAGCATATCATCTTTTTGATGATCCGGGCGCTTCGTATTTATACGCGAAGCGCCTTAATTATTGGGGTGTTTTCTGTTTCGGCGGAAGGCATCCTTATTTATTTCAATAGAAAAGAGGTAGAACATGAAAAAAGTATTAAGTATTGCAGGGTCAGATTGCAGCGGCGGTGCCGGTGTTCAAGCCGACCTAAAAACCTTCTCGGCACACGGAGTATTCGGTATGACCGTCATTGCTTCCGTAGTTGCTGAAAACACGTTTCGGGTCATAGAGTATCAGGATGTACGACCGGATATGATACAAAAGCAAATGGATGCAGTGTTTGAAGATATTCCCCCCGATGGGGTGAAAATCGGCATGCTGTCCTGTAGGGAATCTATGCTGGCTGTAGCTGAGAAATTAAAGGAATGGAATCCCGGAAATGTGGTCATAGACCCGGTGATGTATGCCAAAAACGGCTGTGCTCTTATGGATCCGGATTCCATCGATACATTAATTGCACAAGTGGTGCCGCTGGCTGACGTCATTACGCCGAATATTCCGGAGGCGGAGAAGATGGCTGGAATTCGAATCCAAACTGAGGACGATATGAAGAAGGCGGCGCGTATTATTCATAAAATGGGTTGCCGCGCTGTGCTGATTAAGGGAGGGCACAGTCAAGGGGATGCCACAGATATACTGTTTGACGGCAATGAATTCCATTCATATACTGCAGCCCGTATTCCAACCAAGAATACCCACGGCACAGGCTGCACCTACTCATCAGCCATTGCCTCCAATCTGGCGCTTGGATATCCCATACAGGAAGCAATCAATCGTGCTAAAAAATATGTTACCACTGCCATAGCTCATTCTCTGGAGTTTGGAAAAGGCAATGGTCCAACCCACCACTTCTATGATTTATACCGATACGGATTACAAGGTGGATAACTTTAAGGAGGATTCAAAATGATAAGTAAATATGCTACATTGCTGCAAAGAGTGCGGGACAAAAAACCGCTGATCCATCACATTACCAATTATGTAACCGTCAATGATTGTGCTAACATTACATTGGCCATCGGTGCCTCTCCGATTATGGCAGATGCTCTTGAGGAGGCTGCCGATATTACCCGAATCTCTTCGGCACTGGTACTCAATATGGGAACTCTTAACAGGCACACCATTGCCTCTATGCTGGCGGCAGGGCAATCGGCAGAGGAGGCCGGAGTACCGGTTATTTTTGATCCGGTAGGAGCGGGAGCGTCCATACTTCGTAATGAAACAGCCTTCCGACTGCTGAATGAAGTAAACATCAGTGTACTACGGGGAAATATTTCAGAGATGCGGTTTCTTGCAGGTCTGGACGCGGAAACAAAAGGGGTGGATGCTTCGGAGAATGATCTGCGCAGTATTCAGGAAGCCATGCAGGTGGCAAAGATGCTGGCAGACAAACATAACTGTGTAGTGGCGATTACCGGCGCAGTGGATGTGGTTTCTGATGGGAAAGAAATCATCTGTATTCAAAACGGGCATCCCATGTTGTCAACAATTACCGGAACTGGCTGTATGTGCACCTCCCTCATTGGCTCCTTTTGCGGTGCATCTTCGGAGTTATTATTTGAGGCAACGGCAGCAGCACTGCTATCTATGGGCATTGCCGGTGAAATTGCCTACGAAAGAGCAGGAGAGAAGGGCAATGGCAGTTTTCGGGCAGCACTTCACGATGCGGTAAGCCGAATGGATGCGGAAATCTTAGACAGGAGGGCAAAATTTTATGAAGCCTAATATTGATTACACGTTATATCTTGTGACCGATCGGGTACTTATGTCCTCAGCTTCCATTGAAGAATCTGTGGAACAGGCCATAATGGGCGGCTGTACATTAGTGCAGCTTCGTGAAAAGACAGTATCTTCCCGGGACTTCTATGAAACAGCTTTAAGGGTGCGAAAGATAACAAGGCGGTTGGGTGTACCGCTCATCATCAATGACCGGGTGGACATTGCGCTTGCCGTCAATGCAGACGGAATTCACGTGGGACAGAACGACCTTCCTGCAGATGTGGTACGTCAAATAATCGGACCTGAAAGAATTGTGGGAGTATCGGCGGGCAATCTTGCAGAGGCGTTATCTGCTGTAGAAGCCGGAGCGGATTATCTGGGTGTAGGGGCTATGTATGCCACCGACACCAAGGAGGACGCAGATGTTGTCAGCATGGAAGAGCTCCGGCGCATTCGGGAAGCGGTCAATCTGCCCATTGTAGTAATTGGGGGAATCAACAAGAAAAATGCGCCTTACTTTGGAGCCATCGGCATGGACGGACTGGCAGTGGTTTCAGCCATTGTTGCTCAGATGGATGTTTCATCTGCGGCACGGGAACTGAAGGTGGCGTTTGAGTCATTCTGATAGAAGGCTTCTATAGCTTTCCCGAAAAATTCGGTAGAACCTTCTCCGTAAATGCTATCCTGCATTTTTTGAATTTCCTGTTTGGTTTGATAAAGTTCGGCTACCTCTAACAATATTTTTGATACATCTTCCATTTGATATAACTGTCTGGAAACAAAGTCATACTCTCCAACCAGCCCTTTTACCTCAAAGGAATGCACGTCAAGGTCTATCTTGCTAGCGAGCTTTTTCATTATGGCATCCATTCGCTTCTGATATGCATGAAAAATTTCTGAGTTGCCGGGGTTTTTAGAAGCCTGTAATGCACTTTCTTTGCTGCCATACCATTCTACTACCTTACGGAAGTTTTTTTGTGTGGCTTCATTGGAGGCACCTTCCATAAAGTGTTTTTCAAATTCATCCATACTTCCATAAAGTTCGATAAATATTGCCTTTTGTTCGTCGTTCATATTAAAAATCATAGAACGATACATATCTTCAATTTCTGTCTTACTAAATACTTCAAAATCCATTTGATTTTCTCCCTTCAAAATATCATCAATACTAGTGATTAAACGTTCCATTCGTTCTTTTTTTGCCACCAGCATCTTTCGCTGCATTTGTAAAATCTGGTTTTTATCAAGATTTGGATTGTCTATAACAGTTTTGATTTCCTTTAAAGAAATATCAAATTCTCGGAAAAATAATATTTGCTGTATTGTTTCCAGTGCTTTATCGTCATAAAGCCGATATCCCGCCTCACTTTTATCTGTAGGTTTCAAAAGCTCGATTTCATCATAATAATGAAGCGCACGTACGCTGATACCTGTTAACTTTGATATTTCTGTTACTGTTTTCATTTTTGTTCATCCTCCTTAGCCTTGATAAGATTATTTTAACTCATAACGTTCCGTGAGGGTCAAGAGTATTTTTAAATTATTTGCTTAATATAGTTTTCCGGACACCCATGGCATCCATATCACTTGCCTTAATTTATAACTATAAGTTATAATGACAAACAATAACATACATTGAGAATAATTGAGGTAAAGGATTGAAAAAGTATGTATTTAATATTGGGATAATCGGTATTATTGCTATTATAATGCTTTTATTTGGAGTTTATATTACAATTAATGGTTTAATTGTCAGGAGTAATCTAAAAAATATTCAAAACATGTATGAACCTACGAGTATCAAGGAAGGTCTTTTTATCGAAACAGATATTTATGCAACCGACTTTTTGGGTTCAATGTTACCAACACCATTAGGAAAAAGATTTTTCCCATTAGTTAGAGAAAATCCAATGACAAATGAAATGAGATATGTTGTTAGATTGAATGAAGAAAAAAATTACTACATAACATTAATTGTTACATCTGAATATCGTAAAAATATTGAAGGCTTACTGAATTCGAATGATAATCCATATCATTTTGTTGGAAAAACAGTTAAACTGGACACGGAATTGCCCTATGATAAAATAGCTCATTATATCGGTAGTGATGATAAAAACACGATAAATGAAATTGTATCTCCCGAATATGCTATCATTATAATTGATATCAATAAACAAGATGAAATATTGAAAAATGGAATGAGATTGATTTTAGCTGCGATATTTCTCTTTTTATTATCTTCTATAGCAAAGAGGTCTTTTTGATGAAGTTGATAGTTGACAATATAATATAATCAGCGTATATTATACACGAACTGAATAAATCGCTAGGGGTGCAATAGCTGAGAATGAATTAATCTGTAACGATGATTCTAACCCTCATAACCTGAACCGGATAATACCGGCGTAGGAAAGCAGAATTTTTATCAATGTAATAATAATGTATATTTATATTGCATTTATAAAATGAAAGTATCCCCTCCATGTGATTTACAATTACAAAGGAGGTATTTTTATGTCATTTTTTGCAAAAGAAATTATTGATGAGGAGTGGGGGAATTATTTTGAACTCACAGGAGCCGGATATGGAGTATTGATTGCTGTCATGATTGTTTTATTATTGATAGCAAGTTTTATCTGGGGAAAGGATGATAAGAAGAAGTTCAGCACGAAGCAGTTAGTATTTTCGGCAATGGCAATGGCACTTGCTATGGTGACATCTATGATTAAGGTTGTAGATATGCCGATGGGCGGTTCTGTTACGTTTTTCAGCATGCTGTTTATATGTCTGATAGGCTACTGGTTTGGACTAAAAGGCGGTTTGATGACAGCAATTGCTTATGGTTTCTTACAATTAATTGTAGATCCATATATTATAAGTATTCCACAGATGCTTACCGACTATATTTTTGCATTTGGTGCACTTGGACTTTCCGGTATCTTTTCCAAGTCCAAGCATGGGCTGATTAAGGGATATGTAATCGGTGTATTAGGAAGATATTTCTTTTCCTTTTTATCCGGAATGATATTCTTCGGAAGCTATGCAGTCAGCTTTAATATGTCTGCACCAATTTATTCGTTGACGTATAATGGGGCTTATCTGGGACTGGAAGCAATATGTACCCTGATACTGATTGCAATCCCACCTGTAAATCAGGGACTTACAAGAGTTAAGACACTGGCTTTGGGTTAAGAGCCGCTAGAAGAATAGTGTCTGACTCCGAATTTCCATAGCCCAAAACAGGGCAGCAGAAACAGACATGCTGCAAGGGGCAGGAGACTATAATAAGGCTTGCCCCTTCCAAGCAGATTGAGCAGAGGATAATACTGAATCAAAGCATAGGGAACAATAAAAGTACAGAATTGCAGAACTCTTTTCCCATAGATATTCACAGGATATTTTCCATATTCTCTGGCTCCATCTGTTAATACATTCATAAATTCAAGTCCCTCGATTGTAAAAAAACAGATAGAGGCATAAATTAAGAAAATTCCGCTAAAAACAAAAGTTCCGCCGATTAACATAAATATAACAGTCATAACCTTATAAAAATCCCATGTAACACCGCTTCCTTCTATTCCATAAATAAACATGATAAGGGCTTGTATCATCCGCCCAATGCGTGTAAATTCAAAGCGGCTTCCAAGAACCTGAAAGATTTCATTTCTAGGACGCAGCATAATCCGGTCAAATTCTCCGTTTTTAATCATTCCCGCAAACAAATCAAATCCTCTGGCTACGGTTTCCGCTAGGGAGAATTCCATCAGAGTAATCCCAAAGCATAAAAGAACTTCGTTATAGGTAAACCCTTCGATACTGGGAAAGCGTTTGAACATAAAGTATACCCCTAGGAACACGTTAAAGGACACAAGAAACTGCCCAATACAAGTGAGGAGAAAAGAGACTTTATATTCCATAATACTTTTCAAGTGAATCGATAAATATTTCATATATAATTTCATACCAAGTACCATCCCTTTCGTTCATTCTTAGGTGCCGTACTTTGGCACCTTAGAAGTACTTCTCACGCTACTAACCACCCTGTATCGTAATGCGTTTCATCGCCAATAAATTCAACAGTTTTCCCATAATAATCAATACAAACAGCCAGATAACTTGAAGAATTATGGCCTTATACATAGACGAACCGGCTAAATCACCGGAATATATTCTAAGTGGGACATTCTGCATCGAAGCAAATGGCAGAAGCTCTAATACTTTTCTTATATTGGAAGGAAAAAATGGAAGCGGAATAATGGCACCGGAAAAAAAGTCTACCGCAGCTACCGTTACCATTCGGATTCCTGCCGGCGATATAGTAAAAAATGCCGTTAAATATACAAGCATACAAAAGGCTACAATAACAGCAAGACCTAATATCATAGTAAGTAGAAACATGAGGAAAGCAAATGGGCTGACAGGCAGCATTAATCCATAAGGAGCAGGTAGAATAGCAGCCACCAGCAGAATCGGTATACAGCGCAGGCAAGCCCTGGATAACCGATGAGCAAGACTTCTTGCAAACCACATATGATAGATATTGATGGGGCGGCACATTTCATAAGCAACATTGCCATTTACAATAGATTCAAAGATTTCATTTTCCATAAACCATGACATAAAAAGGGCAATAAAAGCCTGCTGCATCCATACATAAGCGACAGTAGCCTGAAATGACATGGGAAAGGCAGCGGCATTGGTATGATAAAAGGCACGAAACATAAGAATTTCCATAGCTCCCCAGACAAACTGTGTAACAATTCCGGCTAGTGCGGCTGCACGATATTGCAGCCCCATAGAAAAGCGAAGTCTAAAAAAAGCAAGATATTTTTTCATAAAAATCTCCATTCTGCCAAAGTCTGGCGGCCTTTCTAAATATGGTTAGTGCGATAAAAGGCAGCAAGAGCTTCTTCACTGCTTTCATTGTTTTTGCGGATATCGTTTAAAGTTCCATCCAGTAGAATTCTTCCTTTGCCTATGAGTATGACTCTATTGGTCAAAGATTCGATGTCCTGCATATCATGAGTTGTTAAAATGACGGTAGTGTTATTTTCCTTATTTAGTTGCAAAATAAAGTCTCTGACAGCCAGTTTAGATACGGCATCCAGTCCGATGGTAGGCTCGTCAAGAAAAAGAATCTTAGGACTATGTAATAAAGATGCGGCAATTTCACAGCGCATCCGCTGTCCTAAGGAAAGCTGTCTTGTTGGGGTTTTTAATAATTCCGAAAGGTGGAGCATGGAGGTGAGCTGTTCCAGATTACGGTGATAGGCAGGAGAGTCTATCCGATATATTTCTTTTAAAAGTTCAAAAGAATCTAACACGGGTACATCCCACCATAGCTGGGTACGCTGACCGAATACGACACCTATGTCTTTTACATGTTCAATTCGATTTTTCCATGGAGTGAGTCCGTTGATGAGACAAGTACCCTCATCAGGGGTAAGAATTCCACTCATAATTTTAATGGTAGAGCTTTTACCGGCACCGTTTGGACCGATATATCCAACCATTTCTCCATCATGAATGGTAAAGGATACGGAATCAAGAGCGTGAATTGTTTCGTATTCTTTGTGAAATAGAGATTTGAATGCGGAAGAAAATCCTGCATTACGCTTAGAAACCTTGTAGGTCTTTGTGACATTTTCCATTATGATCATGTCTGCTTCCTCCTGGTAGTCATATTGTCATATCTTTCCAAGTTAATAAGTAATATTGTTGCAAACAACGAAAGGAATAATAGAATATCACAAATTAAGTAGCTTGGCAATAAAAATAGTGGAGAATAATATAAGTAAGGAATCTTTCGTTGTAAAATTGGGAAATATTAAGGAAACAGAGACAAATCAGAAAAATAAGTATTATTGATTTTAAATAAAAATCATGTTATACTTACTATATAAAGGTGGTACTAGGTTGTACCCCTTGATAAATGATTAGTTTAAAATAAACCGCACACTTTGACTAGGGGCGGTTTATTTTTTGTCTTTATTTATCTTATAAATAAGACTTATCAATGCAATTACAAATAATCCAATTTGGATTAAACTTTCATATGTAACATACATAGACATCACCCCCTTTTTCAAAGGGCAACCGTTCCCACTGGCTCTATTATATATGATTATTATAACTTGGTAAATTGTAAAATTGCATAAACTTATTTTTTTGTATGTTACCTATTACTATGCTATAATTTATAAAGATTTTCCAATAAGAAAGGTAAACAATATGAACTTTAACTATTTATTATTTGATTTAGATGGAACACTTACGGACCCCAAAGAGGGGATTACTACATCCGTGCAGTATGCACTGAAATTTTTCAACATTAATGAGCCGGATTTAAATAAATTGGAGCCATTCATAGGTCCACCCCTGAAAGATAGTTTTATGAAGTTTTATAACCTAACTGAGAAACAGACAGAGGAAGCAATTGTTAAATATAGGGAATGGTTTGCACCCAAGGGAATCTATCAGAATGCAATGTATCAAGGGATTGATGTGATGCTGAAAGAATTAAAAGAAAATGGGAAAATACTTGCGGTAGCTTCCAGTAAGCCAACGGTTTTCGTAGAAAAAGTCCTGCATCATTTTCATATCCATGAGTATTTTGATGTAATTATAGGAAGTGAGCTTGACGGAGGCAGGGGAACCAAAGAGGAAGTAGTAGAAGAAGCTTTGCGTCAGCTTGCGGATAAGGCAGAACAAAGTGGCGGAATCTCCTTGAAGGATGCAATAGAGAGTAAGCAGGCAGTGATGATAGGCGATAGGGAATTCGATATCATTGGTGGAAAATCCCATGGACTTGTGACGGTAGGAGTAACTTTTGGTTTTGCCCGTGAGGGAGAGCTTGAAGCAGCAGGAGCAGATTATGTGGTAAATACAGTTGAAGAACTAAGGAGACTGATAATACAATGAATCAGCAGAAGGAATCATCTTTTAAAAAAACTTTTAATATCTTATTACCCTTTTTAATTTATTTTGTAGTTCATGACTTGGCTCAGGTACTCCTTGTTATTTTATTAAATGTGAGTATGGAACTATTTGGTGAAAATTATGTGGAGTATTTAGTCGGACATAGCCAGACCGTCAGCGGAGTAATGAATGCCCTTGCACTGCTTATTGGCATGGCTTCCATTTGGCCCATGGCGCGTAAGGAATTCAAATGGGTAAAGGAAGAGCGTGAAAAGAAGAAAAGTGCATCAGCGTTAGTGTTGACAGATGCCGAAGAACATAAGCTCAAGGTGCGGAAAATAGTGGAATACTTCTTATTAGCAGTATTTGCTGTGACTTTTGCATTGGGTATGAATATATTGTTTACACTAATAGGAATTACCGGAAGTTCAAAGACTTTTGATGATGTGGCAGCCAGTCAATATGGAGTTACCTTGGGGATAGGAATTATTATTTATGGTATCCTATCACCCTTGGCAGAAGAAATCGTATTTCGGGGACTCATTTATAACCGTATGAAAAGATATTTCCCGATAGGGCTTACCATCATAGTAAGTGGTATTCTATTTGGTGCTTATCATGGCAATCTGGTACAGGGAATCTATGGAAGTATTATGGGAATTGCAATATCTTACATGTATGAAAAATACGAGAGCTTTGCAGCACCATTTCTATTTCATGCGCTTGCAAATGTAAGTGTTTTTATTGCAGGATATGGGATTCATGGATTACGGATGATATCCACAACTTTAAATTGTGTTATTTTCTTATTTTTATCAATTATTAGTCTTATTTTTATTTTAAAAAGTAAAGCAAAATAATTTGTATAAATTATCCCACATATGGGATAGGCTACATGAGGTGCGGCTCCGGGCGGGAAAATCATAAAAACGGATGTGTCTATTGCAAAGAATTATTTGAATGATAAGGAAATGTCTTATTTGGAGAGAATCGTTTCCCTGTATCTTGATTATGCAGATTTAAAGCTGAACGTCAAATTGGGTATTTCAAAGAACTTTTAGCAAGAAATCGTGATATCCGAGACTCGGAAAAGGTGTTTTATCGTCAGGTGCTGAAATCTATGCTACAAGCGTAGACTATGATTTAGCGTTAGGATAGATGTTGAGAGATTTGAGGAGTGAGAGGAAGTAAGGGGACTTAAAATATGAAAATACAGCGGTTGAAAGAAAAGGACTTTAATGATGTTTGTAAGATGGTAACCGAAAGACTGTTAGATTCGGTTGAGGCATCTTTTCAGTTGAATGAAATTACTGATAAATACAGCCTGATTTATCATTTTACACACGCCCGCATTTCATATTGGAAAAACATAGGCGAAGTATGGATAATAGGTGAAATTGAAGGTATGTTATCAGGGCACTTCCGAAAAGATGAAAGTTTCATTAATTCTCTGCGTCTGTCTTTATCAATGATCAAGAAAGTAATAAAGACCTTATCAAAAGAGGATAAAAAAAGATTAAAAAGCAATTTAAAAGAGTCGGCTGGTGCAGAAAATATAAAGTGGAGAAATAAAGTATGCAAAAGGCAAAACTACTATTACATAGATCTGATAGCTATAAGCCATAATCTAAAAGGCAGCGGCGCTTTTCGGAAGTTAATGGAACCTATTATAGCACGAATGGAACAAGATAATATTCCAATATTATTGGATACTCATGACAAGAACAATGTGCCTATTTATGAACATTTTGGATTTGAGATAGTTGATATGCACCAATCAAAATTTAATCATAAATTGATTCAGTACTCTATGATTAAACGTCCTAATAGACATAACATCATTCGGTTTCATTGATATAGATATCGCTATATAATTCTAGATTTTGTTGATTGTATAAATGCATAATGGTACTATTTAATTACAATAAATGTTTTTTAACAATGAAGGGAGAACTCATGGGACGAATTGCTGGGATACGTATTAAAAATTACGGTTCTTTAAAAGAAATTAAAATAGGGAGACTTTTTACTGACAAAGGTGGTAAAGAGTTAACTAATATTAATGCAATAATTGGTCAAAGTGGAACAGGAAAAAGCACATTAGCCGATGCATTTGGTTTTTTGGCAGATTGTATAGATAAGGGGGTTGAAAGTGCCTGTGATATGAATGGAAGGGGCGGATATGATAAGCTCAAATCACAGGGGTCAGATGGACCCATAGAGTTTGAGATTTACTATAGAGAAACAAGTAATGAGTCTCCAATTACCTATGAACTAGCCATAGGTCTTGATAAGGCAGATCGACCTATTATTGAGAAAGAAAGATTAAGGCAAAGAAGGGCAAAAGAGAGGTATGGGTGGCCACTTTCTTTCTTGTATTTAGAATTTGGTAAAGGATTTGCTTTTAAAGGAACTAATAGCGGATTTTTTGAAGAAGAAGATAAGGAGATAGGTGAAAAAGTAGAAGTTGAGCTAGTAGATCCCAGACAGTTAGGAGTTGTTACTCTGGGAGAATTAAGGGAACATCCAAGAATTGTGAAGTTTAAGAATTTCTTGAAGAATTGGTATTTATGCTATTTTAGTCCATCATCAGCTAGAGAAGTACCTAATGCTGGACCACAGAAATATCTTAATCGTCTGGGAAATAATTTGAATAATGTAGCAGAGTTTCTTTATAGAGAAGACCCGAAAGATTTTTCAAAAGTACTGTCTAGTATTAGAACAAAATTAGAGGGAATATCTTCTATTAAACCTGTAAAATTGCAAAATGGTCAATTGGTTTTGGAATTTTTAGAAGAGGGATTTAAAGAACCATTTTATTCTCAAAAGATGTCTGATGGTACTTTAAAACTTTTTGCATATTATTTATTGCTATTTGAAAAAGATGCTAGACCATTAGTGTTTATTGAGGAGCCTGAAAATGGATTATATCATAAATATTTGGCAGATTTAGCCTATCAGATGAAAAAGAGTCTTAAAGGAGGTTATTCAAAGCAGTTATTTATTACAACTCATAGTCCATTTTTTGTAAATGCTTTGTCGCCAGATGAAGTCTGGGTGTTAGAAAAGAAAAAAGACGGATTTTCTAAAATCTCTAGAGCTTCAGATTATCCTCATGTTCAACAATTAAGCAATGAGGGTATAGATTTAGGAGATTTATGGTATAGTGATTATTTTGGATAAAACATGAGGTGAAAATGGACGAATATATTTATATAGAACTATTAGTTGAAGATGAATCAGGTAAGATCTTAATTGAAGAAGTCATGAAAAAATATAAAGGTGATAGAGAAGACTTATATTATAAAATTAATGGATTTAAAGGGATCGGAAAAATACCAAAGAAAATCAACAAAATACATGGTGTAAAGTCTTTTCGCTTATTAAGTGATTTGCCGATTTACTTAAAGGGTATAAGTAATTCCCTAAAAGACATGTCGGGTCAAAGAGCTATTTTTGTTATTTTAGATAATGACGATGAAAATTGTGTTGAGTTGAAAGAAAGGTTAAATGTTCTTTGTAATACTTTAGATTTATCGGTGCAAGTATTTTTTTGTATTGCTATTGAAGAAATGGAAGCTTGGTTATTGGGAGATAAGGATGCCTTATATAAAGCTTATCCCAGTGCAAAGCAACAAGTGGTAAATAATTATAAACAGGATAGTATTACAGGAACATGGGAATGTTTGGCAAATGCTGTGTACAATGGTGGTGTATTAAAATTAAAAAATGAAGCTTCTTCGTATTATGAAATTGGTAAAGAAAAATGTACATGGGCTAAAGAAATTGGTATACATATGGATATTAGGAATAACGAGTCACCGAGTTTTAAATATTTTATTTCGAAATTAGATGAATTATGTGAATAGAGATAGATGTCTATAAAATTACCTCAACCAAAATAATTATTTACAACATTAAAAAATAGGTGTATAGTATTTTTAGGTCGCAAAGGAGCGCATATATGATTCCTTTGCGACCTTTTTAGTTTCCAATTACTCCATATTATGATTGTATAACGACTAATAATTTCGTATTACGATTAATAAATTTGTATATGGATAAAATTGTAGGAAAGGGAAGGAGAATTCAAATTGTTTGATACAAAAAGATCAGTACCAATAGCGCCTCTATATCGAAGTGAGTTCGAACATGATAATGAGAATTATTATTTATACAGGAAAAGGCGGCGTGGGAAAGACAAGTATTGC
>CAYXCV010000009.1:29718-44662 GCA_964463365.1 uncultured Kineothrix sp. | reverse complement strand
AAAGAGTGATTTCTTCAAATTAACACTTGACAAGAGGTCACTTCATAACAGGAGGTATATACTTGAAGAAACAATCGAATCTATCCAAGCTCATGGAATATGCGGGAAACTTCCGGTTTCTAACTTATGCTTCATGGGTATTGTCTGTAATAAGTTCGTTACTGGCGCTAGTTCCGTTTTGGTATCTATGGAAAATTATCAAAGAAGTTCTAGAGATTATGCCTAACTTCAGCGATGCACAAAGTTTAATTTATAATGGCTGGATGGCATTTCTTTTTGCAATCTTCTCCGCTCTGGTCTATGTGGCAGGATTGATGTGTTCCCACATTTCAGCATTTCGCATAGCAACAAATATGCGAATTCAGCTTACCCACCATATTGTAAAGTTGCCATTGGGCTTCGCCGATAGCTTTGGAAGCGGTAAGTTGCGAAAAATCATTAATGAATCCAGTGCTGCCACGGAAAATTATCTTGCTCATAAGTTGCCGGATAAAGCAGGAGCAATAGCGACGCCCTTCGGGTTATTAGGACTTTTATTGATGTTTGACTGGCGCTTAGGTCTGCTCAGTCTCGTACCTGTTGTTCTGGGTTTTGTGATCATGATGACCATGACAGGCGAGCGTATGAAAAAGAGAATGGAAGAATATCAAAACTCTTTGGAAGATATGTCTAATGAAGCAGTGGAGTACGTACGGGGTATTCCGGTAGTGAAAACTTTCGGACAGACTATTTTTTCCTTTAAACGATTTAAGGATTCGATCGACCGCTATAAAACATGGGTAATTGCTTATACCAAAGAGTTATGTACGCCTATGGTGGCATATACGGCAGCAATCAATAGTGTATTTGCTATCTTAATTGGGGCAACCATTTTCTTTACACATAATGATATAACTACTGAGTTTATTTTAAATCTGATGTTCTATATTATTGTAACACCTATTATATCGCTGACAATGACCAAAATTATGTACCAGAGTGAAAATGTTATGATTGTGGAGGATGCATTAAAGCGTATTGATAGTGTGCTGGAAATGAAGCCATTAGCTGAAACCATAACATGTAAACATCCCAGAGATTGCTCTGTTGAAGTACATAGTGCCAGCTATAGCTATGATGGAAAGAACAATGCTATCAACAATGTGTCGTTGAAAATTGAAGCCGGTCAAACAGTTGCTTTTGTCGGACCTTCTGGTGGTGGGAAAACTACTCTTGCGAATTTAATTTCTCGTTTTTTTGATCCACAAAGCGGCAAAGTTTTAATAGGAGGCGTTGATGTAAAAGATATTCCTAAAGAACAGCTTATGAATACTGTCTCTTTCGTATTCCAAAACAGCAGTTTAATAAAAACCTCCATTTTAGAGAATGTTCGTATGGGCAGGCAAGGTGCCACACGTGATGAAATTATGCAGGCACTTTCGGCCGCCCAGTGCACGGATATTATCGAGAAACTTCCAAATGGTATGGATACTGTCATTGGCTCGAAGGGTACCTACCTGTCCGGTGGAGAGCAGCAGCGTATTGTTATCGCACGTGCAATATTAAAAAATGCGCCGATTCTTGTTCTGGATGAGGCTACCGCTTTTGCTGATCCGGACAACGAAATTCGCGTTCAGGAGGCATTGTCTGTACTTTCAAAAGGAAAAACCGTTATCATGATTGCTCACCGCCTTTCAACCGTAGTGAACGCTGATTAGATTTATGTTTTAGAAAAAGGAAAAATTACTGAAAGTGGAACCGTGCAGGAATTGAGACAACACAAAGGAACGTTCAGCAAGATGTGGGATAGTTATCAGATTTCAGTACAGTGGAAAGTTGCAAAGGAGGTACAAGCAATATGATTCAAAGTCTACAGAAAAAATATGCTCTTTCTGAACAGGGAGCTAAAGATCTGGTAAAGGGGGCTATTGCCTGTTTTTTGCAATATTTGTCCTTAATGTTTCCGGTGAGTATGCTGTTCTTTGTTGTGAGCGATTTGCTAGAAGGTAGCAGACCGGCCGATCGAGCTGGGTTTTATATTGTGGGTTGTGTAGCTTTTATCATCATCATTATGCTTACAACAAAATTTCAGTATGGTGCAACCTATTATGCCACTTATATTGAGAGTGGGCTACGCCGTATTACTCTTGCGGAAAGGTTGCGACAGCTCCCGCTTTCTTTTTTTGGTAAAAAAGATCTTGCTGATCTTACCAGTACCATTATGGCGGACTGCTCTACATTGGAAACCGTATTTTCCCACTATGTACCGGAATTAATTGGTTCCATTGCATCTACTACACTTATAGCGATTAGTCTTCTGATTTTTGACTGGCGTATGGCCTTGGCAGTGCTCTGGGTGTTACCCATTGCCTTTGCCATTGTCGGATTTTCTCACAAGGCACAGCTTAGGTTGAGCAAAAAATCGATGGAAGCAAAGATGATCTGTGCAGACGGTATTCAGGAGTGCATTGAAACCGCTCGGGATTTAAAAGCCAATAATGCAGAAGTAGTGTACTTGATAGATCTTGATGATAAAATCAAAGCAGTGGAGAAACGAGCAGTTATCAATGAATTTGGTCTGGCTGTTTATGTTGTGTCGGCAGGACTTGTTCTAAAACTTGGTATTGCAACAGTTGCAATTGTTGGTTCCCTCTTGTTGGTGCGTGGAGAACTCAACGTTCTCACCTTTTTCATGTTTTTGCTTGTGGTCTCTCGAGTTTATGATCCTTTGCAAACTGCACTGGAAAATCTTGCCGCTATTATTGGCACACAGACAAATATTGAACGGATGAACGAAATTCTAGATCATCCGATTCAGAATGGTACCGAAAAGCTGACGAACCAGGGTTACGACATTGTATTTAACAATGTAGGATTTGCGTATAATAGTAGGGAAACTGTATTGAATAAAGTATCTTTCACTGCGAAGCAAGGAGAAGTGACTGCTCTGGTGGGTCCTTCCGGTGGTGGAAAAACTACAGTATCTCGTCTGGCTGCACGATTTTGGGATGCCGGCAAAGGCAAAATTACTATTGGTGGTATGGATGTTTCGCAAATTGATCCAGAGACTCTGCTATATCTATATTCTATCGTGTTTCAGGATGTGGTATTGTTCAACAATACTGTCATGGAAAACATTCGTATCGGGCGTAAAGATGCCACTGATGCGGAAGTATTAGCGGCAGCAAAACTTGCAAACTGCGATGAATTCGCTCATAAGCTGCCCAACGGATATCATAGCGATATCGGAGAAAATGGATGTAAATTATCTGGTGGTGAGCGGCAACGCATATCAATCGCTCGTGCGTTTTTAAAAGATGCACCTATCATTCTTTTGGATGAGGCAACCGCCTCTCTTGATGTGGAAAATGAAACGTTAATTCAAACGGCGCTATCAAAGCTGATTCAGGATAAAACGGTTATAGTAATAGCCCACCGTATGCGTACTGTTGCAGGCGCAGACAAAATCATAGTGCTCTCGGAGGGCATCGTTGCAGAGCAGGGTGCGCCGGAAGAACTAATACAAAGCAATGGTATCTATAGGCATATGGTGACACTGCAAAGTGAAAGTCAGGCCTGGGTACTATGAAGTAATAAAAAATGATAATTTGGGCAGCAGTGTTTAACTGTTGCCCAAATTATTATTCATAAATATAATCTCTATAAAAGAAAACTTGTATGTGTTTCTATAATAAACTATACTATATTTAAGAATTTACGAAGGAGGAACCATTATGGGTAGGCAGATTGTAATTACAATAGGGAGATGTTTTGGAAGTAACGGACGTATCATCGGAAGGAAGCTTGCAGAAGAAATGGGTTTCCAGTTTTATGATAGAAATTTGATTGAAATGGTAGCGGAAGAAAGCGGCATGGATTGGAAATTAGTCGGTAATGCAGATGAGAAGTTGGTGGGCGGATTGTTAAATCTTAGACCCGGACTTGATTTCTTACAGGAAAATCCAAACGATAAAATATACAGGGTGCAGGAAGAAATCATTCGTTCGATTGCAAAGAAAAAGGAATCCTGCGTTATCGTTGGGCGCGGCGCGGATTATGTACTTCGTAATCGCCATGAAGTTATGAAAGTTTACATATATGCACCATTTAGTATTCGTGTTGAAACAGTAATGGAACGATATAGCTTTACTAAGGAAGAGGCAGAGAAAGTAGTCCGTCATATGGACAAGACCAGGAAAAATTATTATGAATATTTCACTGATAGGAACTGGGGGCAGAAAGAAGGAAAGGATTTACTGATTGACAGCAGTGAATTTGGAATAGAAGGAACAGTTGATCTTTTGAAAGCTGCGGCTGAGTGTAAGCTCAAAAGAGATTGGGATGATTTATAAATAAACGATAAGAGGTGAAATTTATTATGAAAAAGTTTTTAAAAGTATCCATGAGTAAGGCATGGTGTTTTGCATTGTGCCTAACATTATGTGCGTCAGTATTGACAGGATGTGGTGGCCAGGCAAATAGTGAGAATACAGGCGCTGAAAGTGCGATAACAGATGTTCGTGTGACTGCTTTAAAAGGTGCAACAGCAATGGGTATGGTAAAGCTCATGGATGACTCAGAAGAAGCGATTGTAGACGGAAATAATTATGATTTTTCAATAACTGCATCTATAGATGAAGTAACACCTAAGCTGCTTCAGGGTGAGACCGATATCGCAGCAGTACCGGCAAATCTTGCTTCTGTACTTTATAATAATACAGAAGGGCAAGTTCAGGTGTTGGCAATCAATACACTGGGAGTTCTTTATATTGTGGGTTCTGATGATACGATTCAGTCAGCAGAAGATTTAAAAGGAAGAACCATATATGCAACCGGGAAAGGCGCTGTCCCTGAGTATGCTATTAAGTATATACTTTCAGCTAATAACATTGATTCCCAAAGTGATGTAACAATTGAATGGAAATCAGAGCCTGCAGAATGTGTGGCGGCTCTTGCGGCATCTTCTGATAGTAATGATGTGGCAATGCTTCCCCAACCATTTGTTACAACTGCTCAGGTAAAAGATGAAAATATTAAAATTCTTCTTGATTTAACAGAGGAATGGGATAAATTGCAGGAGGGGGCTGACACAAAAAGTGCTCTCATTACAGGTGTTATCGTAGCAAGAACTGATTTTGTAAATGAGAATCCGGAAGCTATAAATGCATTTATGGAATCTTATAAAGAATCGGTAAATTATGTGAATGCTAATATAAGTGATGCAGCCAAACTGGTTGAGAAGTTTGACATTATTCCGGCGGCGATAGCAGAAAAAGCGCTGCCATTTTGTAATATTGTATTTATAGAAGGAACAGAAATGAAAGATAAGCTTTCCGGATATATTAATATATTAATGGAACAGAATCAAAAGTCTGTGGGAGGAGAGATTCCGGCTGATGACTTCTATTACAGCAGGTAAGAAACCAGTTAAGATCTGGGCAGTCATATTTTGGCTGTTATTATGGGAAATAGTTGCTCGTTTCATAGGACAGGAGATACTCTTGGTATCTCCTGTAATTGTATTGTTTAAATTTTTTGAACTGATTATTACAGCTCAATTTTGGCAATCCATTGCTTTTTCTTTTGTTCGCATTATTGGAGGGTTCTTCCTTGCCCTGCTTGCAGGGATACTTTTAGCAGGACTTAGTTCCGTCAGTACTTTTGTAAGAGAACTGACAGCGCCTCTTATCGCTGTAATAAAAGCGATGCCGGTTGCTTCCTTTATCATTCTTTTGCTCATATGGGTGTCCTCACGCAATTTATCCTTTATTATTTCATCCCTCATGGTTCTGCCCGTTGTCTATACTAATATGTTAGAAGGCATTAAACGGGTTGATGGTCAGCTCTTAGAGATGGCTGAAGTATTTCAGGTTTCAGTATTTAAAAAATTCCGTTACATATATTTGTCTCAATTAATGCCTTATTTTAAATCGGCGTGTTCTTTATCCCTTGGTTTATGCTGGAAAGCAGGGGTTGCAGCAGAGGTTATAGGAATTCCAGACGGGTCAATCGGAGAGAAGTTATATGAGGCTAAGGTTTTTTTAGAAACACCGGATTTATTCGCATGGACTCTTACCATTGTTTTATTAAGTGTATGTTTTGAAAAATTATTTCTTATCATAGTTAAAATGTTGGTAAGAAAAATAGAAAGAAGCTAAAGGCATAGGTGAAAGAGTGGGTATTAAAATCAATCAACTATCAAAAAAATACGGAGAGAACCAAGTACTCAAAGACTATACGGTTAATTTTGAAGAGGGCAGTATTACAACAATAATGGCACCGTCAGGCACCGGAAAGACAACTCTTCTAAGAATTCTTGCAGGAATCGAAAAAGCCGATAGTGGTAATATTATTGGTATGGAGAATAAGAGGATAAGCATGGTTTTCCAGGAGGACAGACTTTGCGAGAACTTAAGTTCATTATCTAATATCCGTCTTGTTTGTGATAATAGCGTATCAAAACTTCAAATCACACAGAGTCTGCAGGCAGCAGGACTTATAGGTATTGAGATGCAGCCGGTATGTGAATTATCAGGCGGGATGAAAAGGAGAGTCGCACTGGTACGTGCATTGATTGTGCCTTGTGATGTATTAATATTGGATGAACCCTTTAAAGGATTAGATGAAGAGAATAAGAAAAATATCATCCAATTTACTAAGGATAAATGTAAAGGGAAAACAGTTATTATGGTAACCCATGATGAGGAGGAAGCACTACTCATGGGCGGAAAGATAATATATTTGGAGTGATTTAATGGCAGGACAGAAGATATAAACATATCATATATTAATAAAAAGAATAAGGAATATGATTATGTTTTATATTACCTCTTCTGATAATGTAAAAATTGCAGTATATAACTATGATTGCGGCGGAAAGCGAACTGTTTTTTTCATCCATGGATGGCCGCTTTCACACAAAATCTATGAGTATCAAATCAATTGTTTAATAGATGCCGGTTATCGTGTGGTGGCTATTGACTTAAGGGGATTCGGAGCTTCGGATTCACCGGCCTGTGATTATTCCTATGATAGAATGGCATCGGACATTTATGAAATCATAATGGCACTCAGGCTTACAAATATAATACTGGTAGGATTTTCAATGGGTGGAGCGATTGCACTTAGGTATATGAATGTTTATCAGGGATATGGAGTTAAGCAATTAATCCTACTGTCCGCAGCCGCACCGTCATGGACACAGCGTCCGGGATTTCCTTTTGGCTTAACGAGAAAATACGTAGATGGATTAATAGAACAGGTAAGTACCGACCGACCAAAGTTTGCCCATGAATTCAGCCATGAACAGCTTTTTGCCAGCCCTCAGAGTGAATCAGCCAAGAATTGGTTTGAGGATATTGCTCTGTCAGCCTCCGGCGTAGGAACAATACAAGCGGCAATCTCCTTAAGGGATGAAAATGGTATAAAAGATTTGGATGCGGTTAGAGTGCCTACCAACATTATTTATGGGGCAAAAGATATGGTCGTGCCCAGAGACCTTATCATGATCCAGCATAAGGGCATACCAGGCTCCAAGTTAAATATCTTAGAAAATAGCGGACATGGAATTATGTATGATGAACTTGCCAGGTTCAATCAAATATTTATGAACGCAATAAACTAGACTACTATGTGTATATTTCTTGACATTTCTATAAAAAGTATACACAATGAAAAGAGTATACATTTATAGAGTAAGATAGCGTTGCAAAGGAAAAGGTATTTTTAATGAATTATATTGTGTTCGATTTGGAATGGAATCAAAGTAATACAGGAAAAGAAAATGAAATAAAAGGAATTCCTTTTGAAATTATAGAGATAGGTGCCATTAAAATGAATGAGGAATTTGAGGTAATCAGCGAGTTTAATCGTCTCATAAAACCTCAAATTTACAAAGAAATGCACCACATCACCAAAAAGCTGATACATCTGCGTATGCAGGAGCTGGAAAATGAATGTTTTTTTGAGGAAGTAGTGAATGATTTTCTTTCATGGTGCGGGACAGATAGTATTTTTTGTACATGGGGTCCTCTGGACTTGACAGAACTACAGCGTAATATGAAATATTATAATATAGACCCGCTCTCAGACAGACCTCTTAAATTTCTCGATGTGCAGAAGCTTTTCAGTATTGGGTTTGAAGATAGAAAGTCAAGAAGAACATTGGAATATGCAATTGATTTTCTTGAAATACCTAAGGATATTCCATTCCATAGAGCATTTAGTGATGCGTATTATACTGCAAAGGTACTTGCTCGTATTGATAGGCCTTTATTAGGTAATTTCTCCTTTGATGTATTTGTTACGCCAAAGACTAAAAAGGATGAAATTTATATTATTTTTGACAATTATACCAAATATATTACACGGGAATTTGAAAGTAAATTGGATGCACTCACAGATAGAGAAGTCATGAGTACCAAATGTTATTTATGCAGAAAAAATATAAAACGTAAGATTAAGTGGTTTTCCCTAAATGGCAAACACTATTACAGTGTGGGATTATGCAATGTTCACGGTTATATTAAAGCGAAGGTACGTATCAGAAAGACAGATGACGAAGGCATATATGTGGTAAAAACAACAAAATTAATCTCGGATGAAGAAATGCTTATCATTAAAGACAGACAGGCAAGGGCTAAAATGCATAAGAAAGGCAAGCCTAAATATAGAAAAGATATTTAATTAAATTTTATTAATTCCGGATAATATTCAAAAATTGCTTTACCTAAAATATCATTCCGATTCACAAATTTATTTGTCCAATAGCGGGAATCCCATGAATTATTTCTGTTATCACCCATCATGAAATAGCAATTATCTGGAACGGTATACGGTCCAAAATCCTCGATGATAGAATCCTTGATATAGGATTCTGCTAATTCCATACCGTCAATATATATTTTACCCTTTTTCCCCTCAATTGTTTCCCCGGGAAGACCAATAATTCTTTTTAAAAAGGGAATAGAACCCGGTGCTTCATCAGGGCATGGAAAAGAGATAATATCCCCACGTACCGGAGCAGAGGAAACATATGCCAGACGGTTGATAATAATACGACTGTCAGCCATAATTGTAGATTCCATGGAAGTTGTCGGCACTTGTGCATTTGCAATAAGTGTTGTGTTAATAAAGTACGTAAGTATTACTGATACTAATATTATTTTTGAATAACTAAGTATTTCTCTCAGTATTTTTTTGATTTTCATAAAAATCTCCAATCTGCTATTTCGTCAAACCAGTGCAAGCAACGTCATCTTTATTCTTAAATAACTCCAATTATTTTTGTTAACTATATTGTATCTTTCTTACAGTGTTTTATCAACAAACTTTTTGGACAATAACCGGCAATTGTCCTTTAAGGCATATTTGGAGTTGGAAAAAGTAAAATAAAAGAGTATAATACCTTAATAAATAAAAAGTATTGAAGGAGACCAAGTAATGAAAAACATACCGAATATTTTATCTGTCACACGTATAGGATTACTTCCGTTTTTTGTATGGCAGATGAACTTAGGAAATACAGTTGCCGCGGGAATTATTCTCCTTATTTCAGGCTTCACTGATACACTGGATGGATATCTGGCAAGACGTTTTAACTGGATTACAGATGTTGGAAAGGTTCTTGATCCGGTGGCAGATAAGCTGACACAGGCAACAATCTCAATTACATTGCTTCTTCGCCTTCGTTCATACTGGCCCTTTTTTGCAATACTACTGATTAAGGACTTTATAATGATGGTGCTTGGGGGATGGCTAATTAAAAAGAAAATTAAAATAGAAGGTTCCAGATGGTTTGGTAAATTATCTACGTTTGTTTTTTATGGAGCTATGATTTTAATTGTATTCTTCCCGGGAATGCCTGGATGGTTGATAACGTTATTGATAACACTGGCGGTTCTCTGTGCTCTTATTGCGGCAGCGCTATATTTTCCGGAGTTTATTGAATACAAAAGTTTGGTAAAAAAAAAATCTGATTATTAATTAAGAAAGACAGGCTAAGAAATATATCTTACCTGTCTTTAACTTTACCTTATTCAAAATAATCTAAATCTTTAAATTGAGAGCGCATACTACTATCACGACGCCTCTTTCTCCTTTTGTAACGACTTCTTCGTCTTCTTGAAAAGAAACTATAATTTTGTATGAAAGATTTTATTACAAAAAGAAGAATAATGATTCCGGCTACAAAGATAACGCCAAGAACAACTTTTTTAATGTTAATAAATATAACATTTTCCTGGGAATCCTCATTTTGATCTTCTAAAGGACCATTATTATCGATTGAGGATTCAAAATGATAGGAACTCACAGTATTTACTGCAATATCGACAGTTGCACTTCCCACATATTGATTGTTATAAGTATAATCAATCTGAGCCACTTGGTTTTCATCCTCCACATCATAAGTGATTGTGGACTGGGTATCTTCAAAAGTCGCTGTCTTTGGAAGTATAAGATAGCTATTTTTATTTAATGATAGTATAGGTTTTGAATTCCCGAAGACATCATTATTAGATTGAAAGAAATCGGAATGATCTATGTTATACTCTGTCTCATTTTCTGAAATATTAACCACTTCAAAATTACTAAAACCATAATTCAATAAATCAATAGTATCTGTAAATTGGTGGGGTGATTCATCTTTCATAACAACACAGATAAGTTTCATACCGTTTTTTTCTGCGCAGCTTACAAGTGTTTGCCTTGCATCATCGGTATAACCTGTTTTTCCTCCGATTAGACCCTCGTAAGGATATTCATTATTAACCAGCTTGTTATGTGTACGGAGAATGAAATCATCCGGCTGTGTGGCAGTCGGTTCAAAATGATAGCTGGGTGTTCCTGCTATTTTTGATAAGAGCTCATTTCTGAAAAAGCTTCGTGATATAGTAGCAAGATCATAGGCAGAAGTATAGTGATCATCATCATGAAGACCATTGGCATTCATAAAGTGAGAATCGGTACAGCCCAGCTCGGCGGCCCTCACATTCATCATCTCAGCGAAGTCCTCCATAGTACCTCCGATGTGCTCTGCTACGGCATTGGCCACTTCATTGGCAGAACCCACAAGGATACCATATAAGGCTTCCTCCATGGATATTGCTTCCCCCTGATCCATGCCCATATTAGAGCTTCCTCTGGGAATGGTGAAAACAGCATCATGAGAGAACGTAACCATTTCATCCAGAGATGTCTTCTCCGAGGCAATCAAACAGGTCAGAAGCTTAGTTGTACTGGCCGGATAAAGTTTTTCGTGAATATTCTTGCTATATAAAATGGCTCCGGTATTGATTTCCATGACAATAGCGGATTGGGCACCGATAAGCGGACCGCTTGGCCAATTTTCGATTTCGTTGGTATCAACTCTTAAACCTCTCCGCTCCTCCATAGCCTCAGTGAGATCCTCAAGGCTTGTGGCGTGTGCAACAAGTCCATTATTTATAAAGCTTGTCCCTAGTATTGATAAAGATAAAGTAAACAAGCAAATTTTTTTCTTTAATTTATGATATTTAAATGGCGATTTATCTTGCCGATTATGAGAAGTAAACATAGGAAGAACCATACCTTTCTGCTAATATTAAAACATTATCTTTTATCTTACACCATTTTTTAATAAAACCAAAGGTGTTTTGTAAATTTATTTTAATATTAATCGCATAAATAGAAGTGTTTGTACTTTTCAATTTCTGGCATATAGTGTAGAATAGAACGCACGAAAGAAAAAGGAGTAGTTTGAATGCGTTTAAGAAATATAACAGGTTCCAGAGAAATCATTGGAGAGAGCAAATTTGTAGTACAAAAGCCGGAGAAGCAAAGAGCCAATTGGCATAATATATTTGGAAACAATTACCCGATACACATAGAAATCGGTATGGGAAAAGGCCGCTTTATTATGGATATGGCAAAAGCCCATCCTGATGTGAACTATATAGGAATCGAAAAGTATTCCAGTGTGCTATTAAGGGCAATACAAAAAATGGAACAGGAGCCGCAAATATTATCTAATGTACGTTTTATACGAATGGATGCGGAGACAATAGAAGAAGTGTTTGGGGAAGAAGAGGTGGATAGAATATATCTTAATTTCTCTGATCCATGGCCTAAGGACAGACATGCAAAACGCCGCCTGCCATCCAGGGAATTTCTTGCAAGATACAATAATATTCTAAAGAAAGACGGGCAGCTGGAGTTTAAGACTGATAATAAAGATTTATTTATGTTTGCCGAAGAGGAGCTTGAGCCTGCCGGATGGAGAGCCGAAAAGATTACCTATGATCTGCATCATTATAAAGAAATGATGCAGGGAAATATTATGACGGAATATGAAGAAAAGTTTTCATCCATGGGAAATCCTATTTATAAGTATGTTATTAAAAGATAAGTTGTTAAAATGCTATTCTATATATTCTTTGTTCTTTACCGCTTGTGTACCGGGAACACCTTTAATGCCTGCTAAAGCACCACCAGCTTCAATTAATGCGTTTAAAACTAAAAAGATAACAGGTATCCACCATAAATGAAAGGCACCCCAAAAACCCAAACAGATTGATACAATAAAACCTGTCACCTCAGAGAAGGCCGTTAAAACGCCCCAAATTCTTGTTTTATCATCACCCATTCCTACAACTGCGCCTTGCATAAAGGGTTGAACGATTATCATAATTATACCAATTTTAATGAACCCCAAGAGAAACATAGCAATATGTCCCGGTGCATTGCAGACCAGTACCATTAGAAAAGACTTAAAATAGCTTTTCTTTTCATAGACATCCATAAATATAGAAAATGGTGGTTTGCCAAGTTTATCAATTCGCCCATTCCACAACTGTTTTTTTATCCTTTTAGCTACATTCAACTGTGTACCGATTAGGCAAAAACCCAATGTGAATGTAAACCATGCAGCTATTTCAGCTAACAAAATGAATTGAAGCATCTTTCCACCCCCGATACAGCTTTCTATCTCCCTAACTGAACTAAATTATACTATATCCACCCGTCCAAAACAACACTTTTGCATGTTAGTAACTTGTAATTGCATCTTGGTATGAAGTTATTGCATATTGATATTAAGGTTACTATATTAAAATTAGAGGAACGTAAGATGATTGTTAAGTTAGAACAAAATTCATCGCAAGATGATGTCGAAGTGCTGATAAGATATGCAAAAATGGATAGCTCTATTAAGCGGCTGGCTTTATTAGTTGAGTCTTTTAATAATACGGTGAGATGCGATTCGGAATGTGGTGAGATACTGATTAATATCTCTGATATATATTACATTGAAAGTGTGGATAAAAGAAGCTTTGTCTACTGTAGCCACGCTGTATATCGCACAGAATTACGGTTATATCAGCTTATTGAACAGCTCTCCAATTGGGGTTTTATTCAAGTCAGTAAATTTTGTATTATCAATATCAATATGCTATCAAGCATACGCCCATTGCTGAACAGTCGTTTGGAAGCTACACTAAAAAATGGTGAACGTATTAACGTAACACGTAAATATATTGCTGGTATACGCAACAAGTTAAAAGAAAGGTAGGCTGCCATGAAGAAGTTTTTAATGAATAGCTTAACTACTACAGCCCTGACGTTGCTGTTTTTGTCAGTATTCGCATTTGCTTATCATGTGCAGTGCATTTTTGTAATCACAGTATTTCAAGCGTTTTTTGCTAATATTGTCATCCACATTGGTCTTTATTTGGTAAACAAAATCGAAAGCCGTTTCTTCTTAATGGAACACCTTTGGGAAGTAGGATACATACTGGTAGTTTTGATTTGCTGCGGCTTTTTATTTAATTGGTACAGTAGCACTCCACTCTGGCTTGTGATACTCATGGGTGTTATCATTTATGCCATTAGCTGCTTTATCAATATTGTGAAGATTCGTGATGATATCAGTGAAATCAATCAAGAATTGCAAAAACGTGATAAAGGAGAAGAATCAAATGCTTAATATAAAACAGCGTCCTATTGTATTTATTTTACTCTTTTTCTTCGTTTGTTCTGTTTTCAGAGCCATTGAATACTTTGTAATTCGCACCGACCAAAGCATAATTGGGGAAGCATTTCTTCATAAACTCATAGGCATCGGTCTGCTGGCTGCGGCCATCCATTTTCTCGGATTAAGATGGAGTGATATCGGCTTTCGTGCTGAAAGTGCGTTGAAAGGTGTCTGCTATGGTTTGGTATTTGGGGTGGCGGTATTTGCCGTGGCATACAGTGTAGAGATGCTGATCAATTACTTGGCAGGCAATATGCCTTCTCTACAATTTTATTTAACGAGCTATACGGTGGATGGTAACCGTGCTATGCAGGGCGGAGTCACCTTTATTTTGATTTGCATTTTAGGAAATGTTATCAATGTAATTATGGAAGAAGGAATATTCCGTGGATTGTTTATCAGACTTGCAGAACAAAAATATTCTTTCTTAAAAGCCTGTATCATTGCATCGTTGCTGTTCGGTTTTTGGCATATTGCCGCACCCGTGAGGAATGTTGTGGATGGTGTGCAATCGCCTATGGGCGCTTTCATGATGGGGCTAATGCTCGTAGGAACAAGTATACTGGCTGGCATTCAGTATGTAATGTTGTACAAAATGACAGGGGCTTTGTGGGTATCTATGGCGTTACACTTTGTAAATAATACATCCGTCAATCTGCTGCATGTGGTAACTACTTCCGGTGCTGATGAAATGCAAACCATTCGCCTTACAATCACAGGCACCATTTCTTTTATCATTGTGTTTGTAATGTTCTGGTTTCACCGCATAAAGCAGCAGGCAAAGAATGATGAATTAGGAAAAAAGTAGTTGAGTATGGAATAAATGAGATATGTAAAAAAATAAAAATCTGTGTTATAATTCCATTTATAAAGTAAAAATAATGTATTATTTTAAAGGAAATAACAGAATGACTATTAATATTTTAGAATACCTTGAGAATTCAGCAGAGAAATATC
>CAYXCV010000009.1:0-29618 GCA_964463365.1 uncultured Kineothrix sp. | reverse complement strand
AACAGAATGACTATTAATATTTTAGAATACCTTGAGAATTCAGCAGAGAAATATCCGGAGAAATGCGCATTTGCTGATTATGATAAAGAGATTAGTTATAGTGAATTGGTTAGGCAGGCAAAACAGATAGGAACTTATATATATGAGAGTGGTAATGGTGAATGGAAGAATATTCCGATTGCTGTGTTAATTGACAGGAATATTGAGAGTTTGATTCTATTTATGGGAATTGCTTATAGTGGAAATTTTTATGTTCCAATTGATTATACGATGCCTCAAGACCGGATACAGCTTATCTTAGACACTCTTCAGCCTTCAATGGTATTAAGCTCTGTAGAGGGAGTTGCATGGGATAAACGAGAAGTAATTTATTATAAAGATATATTATTACATAATTCAAAGGAACAATTACTAAATGATATAAGAAATCGTTCTCTTGATACGGATCCACTTTATGCAATATTTACCTCTGGGTCGACGGGGATACCAAAAGGCGTACTGGTTAGCCATCGTTCTGTTATTGATTTGGTGGAACAGTTTTGCATTACGTTTGACTTTCCCGAACAATTAATTATTGGGAATCAAGCTCCAATGGACTTTGATGTATCAATTAAAGATATATATAATTCCCTTAAGTTAGGGGGAACTGTGGAAGTGATACCAAAACAGTTTTTTTCTTTTCCATTGAAGTTGATTGCATATCTGAATGATAGACGGATAAATGTAATTATATGGGCAGTATCTGCACTTAGAATTGTGGCAAATTTCAATACCTTAGATAAGTTGCAGCCTGAGTTTTTAGAATGTATAATGTTTTCTGGAGAGGTAATGCCGGTTAAAGTACTGAACTATTGGAAGAAAGCAGTTCCGGAGGCTCAATACGTTAATTTATACGGACCTACGGAAATCACTTGTAATTGTTCTTATTATATTGTCAACAGAGAATTCAGTAATGAGGAAACACTACCAATCGGACAAGCATTTAGAAATAGCCACGTTTTTTTATTGGATTCCGATAATGGTTTGATTACAGGGGAGAATGAAATTGGTGAGATTTGTGTTAAGGGTTCTTGCCTTGCACTTGGATATTATAACAATAAAGAAAAAACAGATGAAGTTTTTATACAGAATCCTTTACAATCATATTATGAGGAGAAAATATATAAGACTGGAGATTTGGGTACATATCATAAAGGAGAGATTTATTATTCTGCCAGAAAAGATTACCAAATCAAACATATGGGGCACCGCATTGAGTTAGGTGAGATAGAAACAGTCATCAATGCAATGGATTTTATTGAGGCGGCGTGCTGTATTTATGATGAAGTAAGGGAAAAGATTATCCTTTGCTATCAGGCTGATAGCAATTGTGATAAAATAATAATCAAAAGTTTAACTAAAAAGCTTTCGAAATTTATGTGGCCTAATAAGTATGTCTTTTATAATAGGCTGCCTATTAATAAAAATGGAAAAATAGACAGGGTACAGTTAAAAAAAGAAAACAGTATGAGCGGAGAGCAGAGAAATGGATAAATTACTAGAGATTTTATCAGAAATACGACCGGATTTAGATTTTAAGGAAGAACAGAAACTCATTGATGATGGATTGCTAGATTCCTTTGATATTATTTCTATTGTTGGAGAATTAAATAATGAATTTGATATAGAGATAAATGTTGAAGATTTATTACCTGAAAATTTTAATTCACCACATGCTATGTATGAATTAATTTGTAAATTGCAGGATGAATAAGAGGTAACAATATGGCATTCATATCATTTAACTTTGCTATATTTTTAATTATTCTTTTATTAGTTTATTTTTTAATACCACAAAAATGGCAGTGGATAGTATTGCTATGTGCTAATTATATATTTTATATGGCGGCAGGTTGTCTTTATGTTTTTTATATTATACTTACAACAGTTACCGCTTATTTTTGTGCGATTTGGGTAGAAAGAATAAAGGCAGATTATAAAAGTATTACGGCGGAAGGTATGCTGAAGGCAGAGAAAAAAGCCCATAAAGCCACTATGAATAAAAAGCAAAAAAAGATTATGGCATTATGTCTTGCAGCAAATTTTGGAGTTTGGATAATTTTGAAGTATTCCGTATTTTTAGGTGGCAATATGCAAAAATTATTAAATCTGTTTTATTGGGATATACAAATTTCTATTCCTAAATTTGTATTGCCTTTAGGAATTTCCTTCTATACTTTTATTGCTATGGGGTATTGTATTGATGTATATAGAGGTAAATATCCCGCTGAGAAGAATTTTGGTAAATTTGCACTGTTTATTTCATTTTTTCCTCATATTATCCAAGGACCCTTTAGCAGATATAATAAACTGAAAGAAACGTTATTTGCTCCCCATTCTTTTTCCATGGACAGATTAGGAGAGGGTGCATTGCGGATTTTATGGGGGATATTTAAGAAAACGGTAATAGCCTATAGATTTGGTATCGTAGCAGACAATTTATATGAGCAGGATTCTGGTTATTGGGGAATACACATTATAATTCTTATGGTGTTTGTAACGTTGCAGCTTTATGCCGATTTTTCAGGTTATATGGATATTGCATGCGGTGTTTCTCATATAATGGGAATTCGGTTAGAAGAGAATTTCGAACAACCATTTTTTGCAAAATCAATTGAGGAGTTTTGGAGAAGGTGGCATATTACATTAGGAGCATGGTTTAGAGATTATGTATTTTATGCGATATCGATGGGAAAGAAAGTACAGGCTCTAAGCAGAAAGCTTCGCCAAAAATTGGGAAATACATTGGCAAGGATGATTCCCAGCTATATTGCATTATTCTTTGTTTGGACAGCTACAGGCCTGTGGCATGGTGCAGCATGGTATTATTTAATATGGGGATGGATGAATCTTGCAGTTATTGTTTTAGGGATGCAATTGGCACCTCTTTATAAAGCAATGCGTTACAAGTTAAGGATTAATGAGAATAATAAACTGTGGAATCTATTTCAAATCACAAGAACTTTTATGTTATTTGCCTATATGGAAATGTTTTCAAGTGCCGGTTCAACCACTGGAGCACTTAAACTTACGGCTTTATTTTTTAATAAAATAGATTTGACAAGTTTTCAAAATTTGAATTCATTATTTCCCGGTCTTGAAATAAAAGATTTTGTAATCTTGGTATTAGGAGTACTTTTGATGCTTATTGTAGATGTCATGAAGGAAAAACAAATTGGTATATATAGCTGCTTAAATAAGATGCCAATGCTAATCAGATATGCGGGTTATATAGGTATTCTATATATGATATTAATTTTGGGTGATATCGGAACAGGTGCTGAAAAGGGGTTTATGTATGCGCAGTTTTAAGAAAATTATAATAATATTTATATTATTATTAGCCTATGAAATAATATTTTCTTTTATGCTGGAACCAATTACTTATGATTATTTCTTAGAAAAGGATTTGGATAGATTAAGAGAAAGTAACAGGAATCCAGAGATGGTTCTCATTGGAAACTCAAGAGTAATGATGGATTTTATACCGTCTGTTATGGAAGAGGAGATGGATACCCCTCTCTGTATTCTGAATGCGGGAACCGGATCACAGATGCCTTGGGGAAGTTATTACTATTTAAAAGACTTAATCAAAAGATATCCAATTAAATATGCGGTTATGGGACTTGATTATAGTACGTTTTTGAATATGGATACAAGGGTGCCTAAAAGGGATTTGGTTGTTATTGACAGGGTAAAATCACCGATGGTCAAATTGGAATATATAACGGAAATATTAGAACCGAAAGAATACCCTTTATTATTAAAAAGTTATAGATATAGAGAGGGATTAGATTCTGTTCCGGAGAATCTGCAAAGTAAGCTTAGCAGAAGCTATAGAAACGGAAAAGATGAACGAAAACCGTCTCATTATGAAAATATGGGATATATATACTCCGAAGAAAAAGGCGTGTCTCATACAGGTATATACGGAGCAGAAGAGTGGAACAGACAGGATGTTTCACCTTTGGCAATGAAATATCTGGACAAAACTTATAACTTATGTAAGGAAAATAATGTAACATTATATTTAGTTGTACCTCCATTCGCGTTCTCCAGTATTTATTATATGGATTCCTATCAAGATTGTTTTGATTATTTTAAAGAGTATGCGCAGGAAAATAAAATACCATACTGTGATTTAAATCTAATTAAGAACAGGACAAAAGATTTACCTGATAGTATGCTTAGTGACGGTGATCATTTAGGGTATAACGGAGCCAGGTTTATCAGCAGATTATATGCGGAGATTTTAAATAATGAGATGAATGGGGAAGATGCAGCAGGATTTTTTTATTCTTCCGTAGAGGAAATGAAAGAGGATATAGATGGTGTGATAGCAT
Organism: uncultured Kineothrix sp.; assembly: GCA_964463365.1. GTDB lineage: Bacteria > Bacillota > Clostridia > Lachnospirales > Lachnospiraceae > Kineothrix. Next base: position 25,236 of record CAYXCV010000009.1, on the reverse strand, counting down.
GTGATTTTAAGACAGAACCTCATAAAAAAGAAGGGGACAGGATGATTTTTGCTAGGAGCATACATGAGAATGGTATCTTTCTGGAATTTGAGTACTGGGTTTGTCCTGAAAATATGGATAACGAATGGATAAAGTTACAAGACTATAGTGAAAAATCAGAGTGTTTATTGCCTGCTAAATACTTGGAAAAAGATATTACCATTAGAGTAAACTGCAGGGAAAAAGGAAGCAGTAGTCTGTGGGATGCACAGATAGAACGAACAAGAAGCCCTGAAATGTAAAAGAGGAGAACCTTATGCAGGATAGTCAATTAATAAAAATTGTTAATGAATATGGGGATAGTACTCCTATGTATATTTTTGATTTAGATAAACTAAAACAAAGAATTATAGGGCTTATGGATGCATTGCCAGTAAATAGTCAGGTATGCTATGCGATGAAAGCCAATTCATTTCTAGTTTCAGAAATGAATTCTTATATGCAGAAATATGAAGTCTGCTCGCCGGGAGAGCTGCATATCTGTATGAAGAAAAATATTGCCGGAGAGAAGATAGTTTATTCAGGTGTTAATAAAGGGAAAGAGGATATTTTAGAGGCAATTAGTTATAGCGTTGCTACAGTAACGGTAGAATCCGAGTTACAATTTAAGATGATATGTGATTGTGCTCAGGAATTAAATCATACGGTTAGTGTTATTCTTAGACTGACAAGTGGTAATCAGTTCGGAATGAGCGAAGAGATACTGGAATCTATTATAAGAAGTAGAAGGGAATATCCTCTTATTCATATTGAAGGAATACAATATTTCTCAGGTACACAGAAGAGAAAGAAAAAAATAGCAGAAGAATTACAGTTTTTAACTACATACTGTGATAAATTGGAAGAAAAATATTCCTACTATCCTAATATATTAGAGTATGGTCCGGGACTTCCGGTGGCATATTTTGAAGGCGAAGATTTTGATATGCAGGAGGAATTAGATGAACTGATTGCTCATATTAAAAATGCAGATCAAAGACTTACATGGATTCTTGAATTGGGTCGCTATATTGCATCTAATTGTGGATATTATATAACCAAAGTGATGGATGTGAAAAATAATCATGGTAAAAATTTCTGTATTGTAGATGGAGGTATTAACCATGTGAATTATTATGGACAGAATATGGCTATGCGAATACCGCAGATGCTGCACATAACATCAGAAGCGGTGCAAAGTGTTGAAAAAGAGTGGTGTATTTGTGGTTCATTATGTACTTATGCAGATGTTTTAGTAAGAAAAGCCACATTCACTAATCTAAGGATAGGTGACTTTATTGTTTTTAAAAACATAGGAGCATATGCAATTAGTGAAGGAATCTACCTATTTTTGAGCAGAACATTGCCACCTGTATACTATTATGATTCAGATACAGGAATGAGGAAAGTACGAGATGCAATAGAGACGAGTGATTTCAACTGTTGATTGTATTTTTACTTTTCTTTAACAGAGCAAACCGATATAAAGTAACGATTGCTCCGATAACAAGCAGCATATAAAAGCTGATTCCCCTTGTGATGCACATAGATGCGGCAAGGGAACCACCGGCAAATATTTTTGTGAAGACAGCATGGTACATAAGCTCTGATATTCCCTGAGAACCCGGTAACGGCAGCATATCAACAGCTATGTAAACGGAAGCTTGAAGTACCATAATAAGAAAAAGGCTGTCTTTTGATAGATTTAAGCCACGGTATATGAAATAGGTCAGTATAAAAAGACTGCATCTTTGAATAAAAGTAAATACGGCCACAAATAAAACTTTAGATTTGTGGTGTATGAGAAATTGAAGCGTATCCTGATAATCATGAATCATATGTCGGATCGCTTCTTTTCGTTTATCTGAAGGCTTGCAAAGATGCAGCTTTATGCATAACTTCTCTGCTTTTTCTATGACTTTGCCCATCCAATGCCCATGAAACATAATAAGCAGGAGAAGGACAACAAGCAAAGCATTCAGAAAAATACCCAGATAAAAGAGAGCCATATAACTTCCAAGGTAAAGTGCAAGACTCTCTTTCCAGAAAAAAAGGATACCGATACCAATGATAACCAGTATGAATTTATATAATACGGCAACTACCATTAAAGTCAGAGTTCCCTCTGCAACGGAGATGCCGTCTTTTTTCATATAATAGAGCTGAACAGGTTGTCCGCCGGAAGCGGAAGGTGTGATGCCGGAGAAGAAAAAGCCGATAAAGGAGTATCCGATACACTTTATCATTCCGGCACTATTCCCGACGGAACGCAGAAGATACCATATCATAAAGCCTTCTGCTGAAACAAAGAAAAGTGCAAATACAACTGCGCAGCCAAGATAAAAGGGGTTCAGTACATATAGATAGGATACAATTTCTCCGATATCATTTTTGCTGAATATGGTGTAAAAGGTCAGCAGCATGAGAAGAATAAATAAAAGAAATTGTATGATGTTTTTAGGCTTCATAAACAGCACCCCGTATCAATTGTTGGTGCAGTCCTGACTGGCGGAAATCTTTCAGAGATCCTTCATAAATAATATTCTGATTGTCATATTCGTAGAAATCTCTTGGTGTTACAAGAGAAAAATGCTTAGAAAAAGTAAGTACTTTATATTTTTCAAGCAATCTGGCAACAAAAGAAGAACAGGTATAATGTCTCTTCTGATAAAATGCCTTTCCCATCAGTAAGAAAAATAAACCAACGATACAATAGTGGTAGTGAAATCGATTTTCATAGTATATTTGCAGTTCTTCCGCAATTTTTTCCTTTTGATCCTTGTCGCAGTCAATGCTATAAATTTTATAGCGTGCGGTAGGGAAGGCTGCTTGTATATGGGATAAGTTTTCTTTTTCAAATCCGGCAAAAAACGGGATAAAGGGATTGCGCCTTCCCACACTATAGGCTTCTGTCATTTCTTTATCCATTGACAGAACAACATGAATATAATTAATTTTAATCACTTTTCTTATTAGGCTGGCAAATATTCCTGGTGTATCCACCAAAGCAATGTATATTTTTTCCATACTCTTTTCCTTTTAGTTAAACTGATAAATCTTTCTGGCGGCACGATAACCGGTAACGGTTACCAAACGACCTGTCTTTCCCGGTAAATTGGTTAGACCGCTTATTTTTGTAAAACGCAGCTTTGTATATAATTTTTTATTGTTTTCCTTGATATAATCCCAGAGATTCTTTCTTTTTTCCCAGGAATCTTCAGAATTAATAAGCATTAAATGTATGGAAGAAATAGACATCATAATCGAAACATTTCTTGTCATATATTTTGCCAGCTTAGGATATTTTGCCTGAACTTCTTTTAAATCCACACATTCAGAAACAATCTTTGTAACAAGTATTTGCTGATCAATTCGCTTTTTCAAAACTTCTTCGTTGACGGACTGATCGTCCCGGCCGATAAAGTAATGGTATAAATCAGTATTGATATAATATATGCTCTTTACAAATGGCAGGGGCTTGTAAGCAAAGATATTATCCACATAAAAAGTATGCTCAGGTAATGATACGCCGCTCTCTCTTAATATATCCGTACGGAATATGAGGGAATGCATCACAAGATATTGGGAAGGAGTAAAAGAGCCGATATCATTCCAGGTTAAAAAAGTGTCCGGCTTAAAGACATTGCTATAGCCCATACTTTTTTGTCTGTTTTCAAATAAGTGATCGTAAACGTAATTGCATACAATCATATCTGCCTGTATTCCTTTTTGCTCCCATTGCATCACTCTTAGAAGTAATTTCTTAAGAGATTCATAGGAAAGCCAATCATCGGAATCCACAACTTTAAAATATTTTCCGGTGGCATTTCTAAGTCCGGCATTGACTCCGGAACCGTGTCCTCCGTTTGGTTTATGAATGACTCTTACGGTATCAGGGAATCGAAAGGCATATTCATCTGCTATTTCAGGAGTCGCATCGGTAGAACCATCATTTACAATGATGATTTCCACTTCATCTTTAAAGAAAAGCAAGGAATCAATGCATCTTTTCATATATGCCGCAGAATTATAGCATGGTACGGTAAATGTGATATACTTCATGTTTTTAATCTCCTTATCCGTTGTTTATCATTAGGTTATATGAATAATAACGGTAATACCTTAAGAATATCTTCAAGTAAATCTTAAATGTTTCATAATAGATTCAAAAAATTGGAATATACAAGTTGGTAAAGCCGTTATATAATAGACATGTTAGTTTATAAGATTTTATAAGGAGCAAAAGAAAATGGAAGGAAATAGAGGAAGAAAAAGACCGCCTGCGAGGTATAATAAGAAGCGTGTCGCAATAGTGGTAGGTGCAGGATTAGGCATAATTCTTGTAATACTACTTATTGTTTTACTTCTCGTGTCTCTGGTCTTTGGCAGTAAGGATAAAGACGCGGAGGTAGCTTCCCAAACGATAACAGGGGTGGAAGTATTAGAGGAAGGTGAAAAGCAAGCGGAAGGGGAAGAACAACCTGAGGCAGAAGATGTAGATGATGGGCAAGAAGATCTACAGATTGCCGCAGACGTAGCGGAGATGGATGATGATGAAGATCCTCAGGAAGCCGAGAGTATGAGTGAGGACGGGGCAGGTGCTCAGTCAGATATCAGCTCCGTATTAAAAGGAGCCAATGAGACGGGAAGTATCTCTTATGGAATAGATGTTGCCAAATGGCAAGGTACCATTGACTGGAAGCAGGTTGCTGATTCCGGTGTGGAATTTGCGATTATCCGTGTCGGGTACCGTACCCAGAAAACAGGTATGATTATGGAAGATCCCCTGGCCAAATATAATATGCAGCAAGCCAAGGAGGCCGGACTTAAGCTGGGAGCCTATTTCTTCTCCACGGCGATAACAGAGGAGGAGGCAAAGGAAGAAGCTGCTTGGGTAGCAAGCTTCATTGCCCAGTATCCGATTACTTATCCTGTTGTTTATAATTGTGAGGGTTTCCAGTCTTCGGAAAGCAGACAGTATCAACTGGATAAAAGTGTTAGAAGTGATTGCGCAATTGCTTTTCTGGACTATATTCAGAATAAGGGCTATACGCCAATGTTCTATGCAGCTAAGAATGAAATGGAAGGGAATGCAATGTGGGATACGGACCTTTTGTCTTCCAAATATAAAATATGGGTATCTCAATATCCAGCTTCCCCCTATCCGGATACACCCTCCTCCAGCTATAGCGGGACACATGATATGTGGCAGTATACCAGCCAGGGTACGATACCGGGAATCGGAAAAGGTGTGGACATGAACGTGGCGTATTTTAGCTATAGTCAGTCGGCAGAGGCGGTGGATGATAGCCCTTACGAGGCAGTAGAGGCTGATCCCGAAGCGCTTCTTAATATGACCGAAGTAAATGAACAGGTTACAGCCAAAATCGAGACAAACCTGCGTTCCGTACCGGGGACTGCTAATGAGGATACGATTGTTGGGAAGCTCAAAAATGGTGAGACCGCAACAAGAACGGGTGTATCTCCCAGTGGTTGGTCAAGATTAGAATATAACGGACAGAAAGTATATGCCGTCAGTAATTACCTGACAACAGACTTAGGCTATCAGCCTCCCGCTGCTGCGTCAGAGTCACAGCCGGCCTCTATTTATCAGCCGGTAAATGAAACCGTAACAGCTAAGAATGTGACAAATCTAAGAAGTGTGGCAAGCTCAGCCGATGATGGGACAATTGTTGCAGTGCTTCATAATGGTGAGACTGTTACGCGTACTGGTGTGGGCACCAATGGATGGTCACAGATAGATTACAACGGGCAGACATTATATGCAATCAGCACTTACCTAACGACGGATATCGCTTATGTACAGACGGCACCGGACACATCTGTCTATACAGACGTGAATGAACAGGTAACACCTAAGATTGAATGTAATCTTAGAACGGAACCCAGCACTGCCAATGAGGGAACGGTAGTAGCAACGATAAAGAATGGTGAGGTTGTCACAAGAACAGGAATTAATTCAAATACAGGCTGGTCCAGACTGGATTACAATGGACAGACAGTGTATGCGGTCAGCAGTTATTTGACTCAGGTACAATAACTTTAGATAAACTTAAACTATTTAGAAGGTTTCAATATACTAGCTTATTGACTATTTCTGACAAGATGGTATAATGAAACATATAATATTTTAATATTATCTAAAATAATAAAATAAATGAAAAGTACATGAAAGGGCATGGGTACTAAAATGCTGCACATTAAGTCACTGGATGAAGGATTAAACATTTTTAAAGCATTGGGATCGGAGATTCGTATAGAAATTATAAAGATACTTCTTGAAAATCATGGTATGAATATGAATGAACTGGCTAGCAAATTAAATATAACCAATGGTGCGCTCACCAGTCATATTAAGAGGCTGGAGGATTGTGGTTTGATTACCATATCCAATGAGTCAACAGGGCATGGAAATCAGAAAATATGCTCCGTTCATTTAGATAAGATACTGATTGATGTGGATTCTCAAGAGGATTTTAAAAATGTATATCAAACGGATTTAAAGGTTGGTCATTTTTCAGATTATAAAGTATATCCTACCTGCGGATTAGCTTCTAATACGGCAATTATTGGAGAAGTGGATGATACCCGGTATTTTGCTCATCCTGACAGATACAATGCAGATATCCTCTGGTTTACAAGAGGATATGTGGAATATATCATTCCTAATTTCATTCCTCAGGCACAGAAGATAGATCAGATTACCATTTCACTTGAGATTAGTTCGGAGGCTCCGGGTATTAACGATATCTGGCCTTCGGATATATCATTTAAACTGAATGATACAAAGGTGGCTCAGTGGACAAGCCCCGGAGATTTCGGAAGCGTCAGAGGAATCTTTACTCCGGATTGGTGGTATCCTAATTGGAATCAATATGGATTGCTTAAGATTCTTGTTATCAATAAAAAAGGTACCTTTATTGATGGTTTAAAGATTTCAGATGTTAGTGTCAGAGATTTCAAGTTGGATTACCGCAGTACGATTAAATTTAAAATGGAAGTGGAAAAAGATGCGGAGCATGTAGGCGGTTTAACTATTTTCGGTAAGACCTTTGGAAATTATAATCAGGATATTTCGGTAAGAATTAATTATAGCCCTATTGTAGAAACGACGGAAGAGACACCCGTTATTGAATATAAAGAATCATAATAAAATACCCCATGGAAAATCGGTACTGATACTAATTTCTATGGGGTATATATTCTTTAATTGTTTATTAAATTATTTACCGAGTCTTATCACATTCCATGAACATTTTTGCATTGTGGTAGTAAATATACCATCATTAAGCTCATATTCTGACTTCTGTCTTGGAGCTACCTTTACTCCGGTAATGGAATTGGTAATTTTCATATCATTATTTTCCAAAACCAAGTATTCTTTTACATGATAACCTTCAAAACTTCTAAGATCAGCATCAAATGCCACATCTTCATTCACACTGCGGTTTACTGCGAATATGGTTACTTCTTCTTTTTCTTCATTGAATACGGCAACTGCTTCCACATCTGTAACGTCCTCATGTGTTTTACTATCATGCTTTGTGGAATTTACTACACTTTTTAGAGCAATACCACGGCCATATTTCGATGCATGTAAAAATGGATAGTAAATGGTTTGTTTCCAGGCACCGCCATCATTTTCTGTCATAATTGGTGCAATAACATTTACAAGCTGTGCCAGACATGCCATTTTTAACCGGTCTGCATGCTTTAAAAATGTAATAAGAATGAGTCCGACAAGTATCGCATCTTCAAAGCTGTATATATCCTCCAGCAGATGAGGAGCAATCTGCCAAGGTCTGTTTTTCATTTCTTCATTGTCATTTTCAACGGCATGGAACCATACATTCCATTCATCAAAACTTAAATTCAATGTTTTTTTACTGCGTTTCTTAGCTTTGATATAATCACAGGTAGCAATAACAGTATGGATAAAACGTTCCATATCCTGAGTTTTAGCAAAGAAATCCTCTGTATCATTTTCGGCATTGCCATAATAATTATGAAGTGATATATAGTCTACATGTTCGTAGGTTTCTTCAAGAGTCACAGCCTCCCATTCAGGAAATGTAGGCATTTCCACGTAGGAACTTCCGCAGGATACAAGTTCTATGGAATCATCCATAGTCTTCATTGCTTTTGCGGTTTCCGCAGCCAGCCTTCCGTATTCGTAAGCTGTCTTGTGACCCATTTGCCACGGTCCATCCATTTCATTCCCTAAACACCAGGTTTTAATGTTATACGGTTTCTCCACTCCATGACTTTTTCTTAAATTACTATAATGAGAGTTCGTATCTAAGTTACAGTATTCTAATAAATTCAAGGCATCAGATATTCCTCTTGTTCCCAGATTGATTGCCATCATAATATCAGAACCTGCTTTTTGAGACCACTGAGAAAACTCTTCCAAACCGAATTCGTTGGTTTCCAGTGTTCTCCAAGCCAGATCTAATCGGGGTTTTCTTTGATCCTTTGGACCAACACTATCTTCCCAATAAAAGTTAGAAACAAAGTTACCGCCGGGATAGCGGATAATCGGAACATTCAGTTCTTTAACAAGTTCTAACACATCCTTACGGAATCCATCACTATCTGCGGCAGGGTGTCCCGGCTGGTAAATACCATTATAAACAGCCCGGCCAAGATGCTCGATAAAAGAACCATATATGCGTTCGTCAATCTGAGCAATCTTAAAATCTTTATCTACAATCATTTTAGCTTTTCCCATAAGTGTAATCTCCTTTCAAATACGGCTTTAAATTTTTATCCCTTAACTGCTCCGGCAGTCATACCTTCAATAAAGTAGTTTTGGAAACATAAGAACAATATGAAAATAGGGAATATAGCAAAGAAAGAACCTACAATCAATAAGTCATAATTGTTTCCATAAGGAGTAAGTAAAGTCTTAAGACCAATCGGTAAGGTAAATTTCTTGCCATCACCAAGAACCATAAACGGCCATAATAAGTTATTCCAGCTTCCCATACCATTAAGTATAGCCATAGCTGCAAAAGATGGCTTCATAATCGGTAAGATTATTTTAAAGAAAATGCCATATTCAGTAGCGCCATCAACTCTTCCTGCATCTTGTAAAGCCTTTGGAATTCCCCGCAAGTATTGTCGGAAGAAAAATATAGTGGAAGCATTGGCAACGCCAGGTATTATGATAGCAGAATATGAATTATACATATGTAAATCATTAACTAATACATATAAAGGCATTAATAAGATTTCAAAAGGAACCATCATAATGAGTAAGACACAAATAAATAAGAAGTTTTTAAATTTGAATTCATAGGCTGCAAATCCATAAGCAACAAAGGCACTGACAAGTAACGTAAGAACGACTTGCGCTATTACGAGGAAAAGGCTGTTTCTAAACCACATCCAATAGGAATGGCTGCCGGTGAACAAATATTTAAAGTTGTCTAAATTCATTATCTTTAAATTAAAGTCCAGATTTAATCCGTATTTAATAATATCGGCTCCCGGTTTAAATGAAGCCAGGGTAATTGCGTAGAACGGAAGCATAATTAAAATAAATGCGATACTGAATATGACTAGAAGTATAATTCTGGTTATTATTTTTTTTGCTTTAGCGTCTTTTGAATCATTTACGGTGGTTATTGTATTTGCCATCATCTAGTCCTCCTTCTTAAATGTTCCGTTCATAACAAGTTGTGTAATATTGATAATCATAGCAACAATCAGAAGAACGATTCCAACAGTTGCGGCATATCCGAGTTTACTTTTTTCGATTCCCTGTCTATATAAATAGCCAACAATGGTAAGACCAATGTTTTTCGGCGAATTATTTCCGTTAAAAAGCATAAGGCTTTCTGTAAACATAGCAAGCCCTGCATAAATACTGATGGTAAGAACATAAATAGTAGTAGGCTTTAGTAAAGGCATAGTTATGTACATAAATTTCTGTCTTGCGCTTGCTCCGTCAATAGAAGCAGCTTCATAATACTCTGTATCTATTCCTTTCAGACCCGATAGAAAATAAAGCATATTTACACCGGTCCACCGCCAGCAGGCCAGTACGAGTAAAGCAATCATGGATAAGGTCTGGTTTTTTAACGGCTTGAGCGGACCGTTTCCAAAAAATCCGACTACTTGATTAAAGAGTGAGGTATCCATTTCACCGAACATAAGTCTGAAAATAGTACCTGCTACAACGACAGAAGTTAGTGCGGGCAGAAAAAAAGCTGATTTGAAGAAGTTTCTTCCCCACATAACTTTGCTATCGATTAGAACTGCAAAAAGCATAGGAAAAGGTATTAATAGAAGTAACGTACCACCCATATAAACAAAACTGTTAGTAACGGCCTTTAAAAACACTTTATCTGTTAATAATTTTTCATAATTAGAAACGCCAATCCATTTAGGCTGCTGACCCATCATTCTTTCCTGAAAACTCATAGTTACTGAATTTCCAAGGGGATAAAGCCAGAAAATTAAAAATGTAATCACGAATGGAAGAACAAAAACATAGGGAGCGACTTTTTGGGAATATAAAAATTTTTTAAACATACCATTACCTCCTATTGATAATGAAAAAATCTCCTATTGAATAAAAGTACTGCCATATATAAATATATCATATATGGCAGTGATTTATTTATTGAAGTTCTTGCTCAATCATTTCCTGTGCTTCGTTTAAAGCCTCTATAACATCCTGACCATCCTCAAAGATTGCGTTCTGTGTTACTGTACAGAGTACGTTATTAACGGTAGGAGTAGCAGAAACAGATTTGATACTCTTAATATTATCTTTTACTTGATTTAATACATCAAAAGGGTTATTTACAAAATATTGAACAAATTGGTTATCCGGATTATGAGTTACATCTTCCATTTCCCAAACATCCATATTACAAGGATCGAATCCAAGTGTATTCCAGATTTCAATATTAGCTTCCGGAGAAATCTTAGCAAAGGTTAAGAAATCTTTTGCTAAAGCTATATCTTTTGCTGTTTTAGTAACAACAGTACCTGTACCGCCGCCACCTACAGACATAACAGGTTCGCCTTCTTTTACTGGGAGAGGAGCAATCGCGATCTTGCCTGCAAACTGATCCATGTAGTTTGTATATCTGGACATTTCCCAAAGAGGCATTAACTGACAAGCGTATTTTTCAAGGTTATATTCGCCTCTTGCTTCATCAGTATCCGGCTGTCCGCCAGCGATAGTAGCAATTACGTTATTATCCTGTAAATCTTTTAACATGGTAAAGCCATCAATCAAAGCCTGAGAATTAACCTGAGGGTTACCGTTTTCATCCACAAAGTCAGTACCAGCCTGAGCCAAGAGGATAGATGCCTGCCATGTTGCTGATGTATCTGCTGTACTCATATATACACCTGTTTCATCATAAAGTTTGATTCCGGCAGCTTTAAAGTCATCCCATGTTTTAATGGTAGTATAGTCGATTCCTGCTTTCTCGAGAAGCTCTGTATTATAGAAAGCAACAGTAGCACCTACGTGTGTAGGGAAACCATATACAGTACCATTTTTGCTGTAAATATCAAGACGTGCCTGAACGATATCATCTTTATAAGGATCAACAACGTCATTCAATTCTTCCAGCGGAACATCATCACCTGCAAGGAAATCAGGGAATCTTCCAAGTTCGATATCGGAAATATCCGGTGCACCTTCTCCTGTTTGAACTGCGATGAGGAGTTTGTTATGCATATCATCATAAGGCATAACGGTTACATTCAGTTTAATCTGTCTGTCTGGATTTGCTTCGTTCCATTGCTGAAGCATTGTTTCAAAATGTTGTCCGTGTAATTCTACGAAAGTCCAATATTCCAGTTCTGTTGCATCCGCTCCTGCGCCTGCATCAAGTACCTCTTTCTGCTCAGCGGGTGCCGCTTCTGCCGGTTCAGCCTCTGCTGTGGTACTGCTGTCTGCCGGTTCGCTATCGGCTGTTGAAGAACTTGAGCCGCATCCTGTTAATAGAAGAGATGCAACCATTGCTACACTAATCAGTGTACTTGCTAATTTCCTTTTCATACTTACTTCCTCCTTATTGTTGTTTGGATCGTATCAACCAAAAATAATTTTGAAATAACTAAAATAATTACGATAAATGGTTATATGTAAATAATATATCAAATAATAACAAACTTAAAACAATATATTGGAAAATTTATCCGTCACATTGTATATTATTTATGACACGACCTCGTCTTTATGTAAATAATGTACAATACTATGAAACGAATGTCAATAGATATTATTAAAATAATTAAAATACTTTAGATATTCAATTAAATCTAAATTATTTATTACACATTTGTTTAAATTGCTTGCAAAATAGCACTTTATATAATACAATTTAAAATAAGGTAAATTAGTTTAAATAATTATAAATGATTTGCTGATATAACTGTAAGAGAAGGAAGGAGAATTTCGATATGGCGAAACTTATTGTTAATGAGGGAAGAAAATTAAGCAAGATTAACGAAGAAATTTATGGTCATTTTGCAGAGCATCTTGGAAGGTGTATCTATGAGGGGCTTTATGTGGGTGAGAATTCAAACATTCCTAATATAAATGGTATGCGTTGTGATGTGGTAGACGCGTTAAAGGAAATGAAAATACCTGTTCTCAGATGGCCGGGCGGATGTTTTGCAGATGAATATCATTGGAAAGACGGAATCGGTCCTAAAGAAGATAGGAAGAAGATGGTAAATACACATTGGGGTGGTGTGTTAGAAGACAATAGCTTTGGTACTCATGAATTTATGGAATTATGTGAGCAATTAGGATGTAAGACATATGTCAACGGCAATGTAGGAAGCGGTACCGTGCAGGAAATGTCAGAGTGGGTGGAATATATGACATTTGACGGAGTTTCTCCTATGGCAGACTTAAGGAGAAAGAATGGAAGAGAGAAGCCTTGGAAGATAGATTATTTTGGAGTGGGAAATGAAAACTGGGGATGCGGCGGCAATATGACGCCGGAATATTATGGTAATCTTTATAGAAGATATCAGACCTATGTAAGAAATTATGATGCTGAGAATCCAATATATAAAATTTGCGGCGGTGCAAATGTGGATGATTATAACTGGACAGAAAAGGTATTGGAAGTAACCCATGATCATACATTAGAGCAATTTCATGGATTTATGGATGGACTGTCTCTTCATTATTATGTGCATCCGGGCGGCTGGGAGAATAAAGGAAGTGCTACGGTATTTGATGAAAAAGACTGGTTCCTCTCCATGTACAAGGCTTTATACATAGAAGAGTTAATTAAAAAGCATGGTGATATCATGGATAAATATGATCCGGAGAAGAAAATCGGCATGATTATGGATGAGTGGGGATGCTGGTTTGACGCAGAGCCGGGAACAAATCCGGGATTCCTCTATCAGCAAAATACCATGCGGGATGCTTTGGTTGCCTGTTTATCCCTTAATATATTTAACAAACATAGCGATCGCATTAAGATGGCTAATATTGCGCAGATGATTAATGTGCTGCAGGCAGTCATCTTGACAGAGGGTGAGAAGATGATACTGACTCCCACCTATCACGTGTTCCGTATGTATAGAAATCATCAGAATGCAGATTTGTTGGAAAGTTATATCGAAACCAAGGAAATAGGAACCGATGAATACAAAGTTCCTGACTTAAGTGAATCTGTTTCCATAGATAAGGAAGGAAATATTCATATTACTCTCGGTAACGTTTCTCTTACAGATAGTACGGAAATAGAAATTTTATTAAGTGAAAGAAAGGCAAAAAGTGTGGAAAGCAGCATTCTGACAGGTAAGATGGATGCTTATAATACCTTTGAAGAGCCGGAAGTCTTAAAGGAAAAAGAGTACACTGACTATACGATGACAGCGGATGGAGGGTTAAAAGCTGTAGTTCCTCCTTGCTCGGTGGTATCTCTGACAATTAAGAAGTAATGGCTGATACAAGAAGGTGCAGAACATGTCTGCAGAGTAGGATGCCTGATACGGAATATTATAATAATATGCATGCCTATATAAAAAATATAGATGAACATATAAAAGCCCCAACCGGTCTCTATCATGAACGTCTGGAAATTTGTAAGAATTGTGAAAGCTTATTGAATGGGATGTGCAGAATCTGCGGTTGTTTTGTTGAGCTTAGGGCGGCAGTACATAAAAATTACTGCCCTGGCTCAGGCAGAAGATGGTAGGTAGTATTGAAAGGAGTATAGATTTAAAATGGATAAGAAGAAACTAAAATATAATGAAGTATGGATTGCTAAAAGAGCGGACCCATATGTAATCAAACATAAGAATGGTAAATATTATTTTACAGCCAGCTTACCGGGGTATGAAGGGATTGCTCTGAGAGAAGCAGATTCTTTGGCAGGACTTGCAGAAGCAGAAGAGGTTATCATCTGGAACAAACATGACACCGGTGAGATGAGTGAGCATATATGGGCTCCGGAGCTGCATTATTTAAATGAAAAATGGTACATATATTTCGCAGCAGGAGAAAAAGATGATGTATGGAAAATACGTCCGTTTGTATTGGAATGCCAAGGTCAGAACCCAATCAAAGATGCCTGGATAGAACTGGGAATCATGCAAAAAGCAGACGAGGATGATTTCTCCTTTGAAGCCTTTTCCTTAGATGCCACTGTTTTTGAAAACAAAGGAAAGTACTATTATATTTGGGCTGAAAAAACAGGAGTAGGAAAACAGATATCAAATCTATATATTGCAGAATTAGATACACCCAATCGGTTAAAAACAGTACAGGTTATGTTAACAACACCGGATTATGATTGGGAGAGGTTTGGTTTCTGGGTGAATGAAGCACCGGCAGTCATCAAGAGAAACGGAAAGATATTCCTGACTTACTCAGCCAGCGATACGGGAGTTAAATACTGTATGGGAATGCTGACGGCAAGTGAAGAGGATGATTTATTAGATCCACTATCATGGAAGAAAGAAAGACATCCGGTATTATGTACCGATGAGAACAAGAAGATATTCGGACCGGGTCATAATACCTTTACCTTAGATGAAGAGGGTAAAGATATTGTTGTTTACCATGCACGGACGGAGAAAGACCTTGTAGGGAACCCGCTCTATGTACCTAATCGACATGCTATGCTAATGAAATTAAGGTGGGACGATACGGGGTGCCCTGTATTTTCATTTGATTAATGCTAAGGAGGAAATCAAATAGAATGAACAGAAAACATTTATTATTTCCGATATTAGCGTTGTTTACATTATGTTGGTGTGGCTGTGGCAGCAGCAAGCCGGTATTATCGGAGACACCCATAGATGAAATTACGGTAAAAGACTTTATAGCAGGGGCAAGTGTACATGACCCTTCAATCATAGCGGGAGAAGATGGCAAATACTATATTTTTGGTTCCCATATGGAGGCAGCAATGTCTCAGGATCTTCATAAGTGGAATACAATCGCCTCCGGCGTTAATAGTAAGAATCCACTGTTTGAAGATTTGTTTGAACCGGATTATAAAGCCTTTTCCTTTGTAGGTAAAAATGATGAAGGTGGTTATTCTGTCTGGGCACCTGATGTAATTTACAATGAAACAATGGGTAAGTATATGATGTATTTTTGCACAACCTCGTCATATATAAAGTCTAATTTGTGCTTTGCCGTATCGGATCATATAGGAGGTCCCTATACCTATGTGGATACGATTTTGTATTCGGGTTTCTCAAAAGGAATGATTGGTAAAACTAATTTTTATGACATAATGCCAGAAGATACAGATGTCAAAAAATATCTTTTAAGACCGTCACAGTATAATAATTTGCAGTGGCCTAACTGTATAGATCCTGCACTGTTTTATGATGAAGAAGATAGAATGTGGATGACATACGGTTCCTGGTCAGGAGGAATCTTTCTGCTGGAAATAGATAAGGAAACCGGATATCCGATTCATCCTGAAACAGATGAGGAAAATAAGATAGATGCTTATTACGGTAAAAGACTTATCGGAGGTCTTCATAATTCCATAGAAGGACCTTATATATTATATGAAAAAGAAAGCGGATACTATTATTTGTTTGTTTCCTATGGTTCTCTGACAAGAGAAGGTGGGTATCAAATCAGAGTATTTCGTTCAAAGTCTGCGGATGGTCCATATACAGACGCCTTGGAACAGGAGATGGGTGGAGTTACCGATCACTATCAATATGGCGTAAAACTAATGGGAAATTATATACTTCCCAGCAATGAAAAAGCATATATGGCACCGGGACACTGTTCTGCTTTTACAGACAAAGACGGCAAAATGTATGTGGTCTATCATACCCGCTTTGATAGTGGATCAGAGTATCATGAACCCAGAGTACATCAATTATTTGTGACTAAGAGCGGCTGGCTGGCAGCAGCACCTTTTGCAACAAACGGTGAGGAATTAAGTCAGGAAGGTTATCAGGACAAAGATGTGGAAGGCACCTGGTACTTATTAAATCACGGACTTTCTATTGATGGTAATATAAACACCACCAAAGAGATTATGCTGGGAGCTGATTCTGATATTAAATATGAAGTTGAGAAAGATACCAATCATATCACGCTTATGATAGATGGTGTATCCTATGAAGGTGTTATTATTGATATGAAGGATGAAGCCGGCAATGAAACAAGATGCATCACCGCAGTAGGCAGTAATAATCAGACAATATGGGCAGTGCATTATAAATAATATTAATTTGTCGTTTTATTTTTTGAAAATTTTATATAAGATAACAATCCATTGCATACAGTCACACAAAGTAATAGGATACCTTTACCAATCCAATGCTGTATCTCATAGTCCTTATATTCCATACTATAATATTCAAACCATAAATAAGAAATTGGAGCATTGTATAGAACCAATAGTATCATGCAAATTAAGTACGCTGCCGCTGCTATTAAGTATCTTTGAATAATGGTTATTATAATTGCATACAGCTGTAATAAGATACAAGCTATCACCAGCAAATGAAGTGCAAATAATAATTGACGCAGGATATCAACATTTGGTGTAAACAGGATAACCAAGGCTGAAATAGCATATAAAATAAATACACAGACCGCTATCCATAAATGATAAGCAAGATTATATAAATAGCTTCTTCTTATTTTCGGATAGATAACCGTCTTAATAACGGCTCTGCTATGATCACTATATCTGGCATACATCATTGGCAGGATGAGTAAGGCAAGGAGAATTACATAAGTAGATTCAAATCTCCAGACCATATCATTATACATTTTGTCGGGTAAAAAATGTATTGCTGCGTATATGACATTTAAGCATAATAACACAGGTATGAAAAACTTATTTCGCAGAACATCCCCAAAACTGATCCTAATTACTTTCACTGCCCCATGCCTCCAATAATTCTTCACTTGAGTAATTTTCCTTTGCAAGTTCATACAGAAATGCCAATTTCTCAGGCTGGTTTACCACCACCTCTGCATACAGCCCATAATTCTTTGAAACTATTTCCCCATACATTTGGAGCTGGTTTTCATATAAAAAGCTGTTTACATAATCATAATTGCCTAACAGGTTTAGTATATATAACTCCGCAATCGCCGTCTGCTGTCTGGAATCAGGATCTAAAAGAGAATATACTGCTCTGGTAACAATTTCTTCCTCCTCCATATTACACAAAGACTCTGTAGAGCAATTCATATAAAGGGTTGTTTCATCGGTACGGATCACCATCCTCTCTCTTGCCGGCTCCCAGGGGTAATAGATGGATTTGTATACCACAATATTATCATAAGAAGGAAAACCACATTCACGGTTACTCTCATTGACCCGGTTTAAAATGTTTTGTGAAAATACCCGATACTCCTCCGGTAATGTATACCTCTTCTCAGAATAGCCCACATCAATCAGGATAATGGCTGCTCCGAGAACTACGCCTGACAGAATCATTCCTTTCTTCCGAATCAGAATGAATAGCAGGACGACGGCGGCTATAAGAAGCAGCATACAAAGATTCCACCACTGGAAGCGGTTCATATTTGCTATCTGCAGCACCGGAGAAAAATACCGGAGCTTTTGTTCAAGCGTTAATATTTTTAAAAAATTTAAAAGGATCAGTAAGGAACAAATGGAGATAGCCATTTTCTGGCTTTTGCAGCAGATTCCGATTAACAGTCCTATGGCTGTAACAAATAAATATAGAATAACAGCATATAAAAGGCTTACTGCACTGATATTTCCCACGGAGAAATAAATATAAAAGAAAACCAGTATCCCCAGAGGCAGATTTTCCACCAGTGCTGCGCTTACCATAAGCCGGTCTTTTATTCTTAAGTAAGCACCATCTCCCTTCAGAATGGTATCCACACCCTTACGCTGATGAAACACAGATACAAAATATGCACTGAGAAGCATTCCGCCAAGCAACAGGGCAAGTCCCATAGCACTGTTTGACCTTATGATAAAAGACAAAACAACTAATACTGCTTGCCCGAAAAGCCATAAAGCCCCAAAATCATCTCTATATTTTGTTATCAGAAAAGCCTTAGTCATTTTAATGAAGTGCTTCATTAAAAACTCCCTTCCTATAAAACATACCGGTTGCAAAGAAATACGCATCCTCTAAGGTGCAGGCTGCTTTTTTCCCATCCAAGGAATTCCCCTGCTCATTTTCATAATACCGCAACTCTAACTCTTCCCCGAATAATTTTACGCTGATAATATCAAGAACGGTATTCCACTGGGAAAGCTCTGCTCTCGGAATCCTGGCTGTATATACCTGCTTGCTGACACCATCGATAAAACCTTGAGTCGTTCCGTTATACAACAGATTTCCATTATGTAAGACCAGAATGTTTTCACATGCCGCCTGCACATCATCAATGATATGAGTGGATATTAATATCATCTTATCGGCACCGATTTCATTGACTAAGTTTCGAAAGACCAGCCGTTCCTTCGGATCCAGCCCTACCGTAGGCTCATCCAGTACAATATACTCAGGACCACCAAGAAAAGCCTGTGCAATGCCGAGCCTTTGCTTCATTCCACCGGAAAGCGCTCCTACCTTTTTCTTCCTCTCAGTCCATAAATTCATCTGCCGGAGCCAGTGCTGTACCTGTTCCTTTATCTCTTTTTCTTCCATTCCTTTCAGCAGCCCAATATATTCCATGCTGTCATATACGGATATATTCTGAAAGAAGTCAAATTTCTGCGGCAAGTACCCGATTTTTAATTTCCCCTCACAAGGTTTTAATCCATCAATTGTAATTTTACCGCTATTACAGTTCTCTTCCCCAATCAAGGTTTTAAAGAGAGTACTTTTACCTGCGCCATTTTCACCAATCAATCCATAAACACCATGATGGAGAGTAAATGATACATCATTCAAAGCTGTATTAGAACCATATTTTTTGTTTACATTAATACATTCAATCATAATTTTCACCCTCTTTTATTCATTCTACACACGCATCTTTGGACTATCTTCAAATTCAAATTTATTCAAATCGCCGCGATAGTGAGCAAAGGCGTAATCAATAACAGTTCCGTCAGCAGTAGTGGATACATTATGAAAGTAAAGCATAGGTGTATTCACTTTAACATTTAAAAGTGCAATATCCTCTGAAGTTGCATTCATTGCAGATACAATTGTTTTTGTATTGGAAATTTTTGTACTTTCATTAGTCATGAGTAATTCATATAAAGAATGGGTTTTGAAATCGTAGCTTAAGATAAAAGAGCATAAATCATACGGAATATAATTCTGAAAGGTAACCATTGGAATATCATCGGCAAAACGCCTTCTGAACATGGAAATAACCTTTTGCTCCGGTGTAAGATTTAGTTTTTCTGCTATTTCAGGTGTTGGAGTAATTACATTTAAATCAATAAGCTCGGTTCTTGCTACTTTGCCAAGCTTGGAAACCTGTTGATAAAAAGGCTCAAAAGAACGTATGTAACTGGAATTCTGTTCCGGCTTTGTTACGAAGGTACCTTTACTTGCTTTTCGTGTCAGCCATCCTTCCTGCACCAGCTCAGAGATAGCCTGCCTCACTGTGGAGCGGCTGATATGATAATATTCTACCAATTCATTCTCGGTAGGTATGGCATCACCTACAGTGAAGTGATTATCTTTAATATCATTTAAAATGATACTTTTTAATTGAAAGTACAACGGAATCGGAGTACTTTTGTCTAATTTCTTATGGAATAGCTGCATAATTTTCTCCCCTTACGGTTAGTATTATTTTACTTAGATTAACTATATCGTAATGTACGAACAATAAAACAAATCAAACATTATATTTATAATATGATATAAAACAATAAAAAGCAATATAAAATATTCATATTTATGCAATTTATATAGTAATTACGCATTTAATTGCTAAATAAATAAAAAATTTATATAAAATTTTAAAATAGTATTGACTTATTTTATACAATATGTAATTATGAGTACATACAAATGTACGAACATTAGAACGATGATATAATATTAGTTAATTTGAAATAATAAAAGTAGGAAAGGATAGGTAACACTATATGAAAATTCTTTGTATAGGGATGATGGTATGCGATACTTTGCTTTCACCGGTACCGTCCGACATTTTAAAACTGGACAGTGTCAGTATTAATAAGCCATCGATTTGTTGTGGAGGTGATGCACTCAATGTTGCATTGGGACTTGCTAAACTGAATCATTCAGTTTCTATTATAGGACGAATTGCAGAGGATACAAATGGTAAGTTTATCCTTGATAAATGCAGGAAATATGGGGTGGATACGGTAGATGTTGTTCTTGATGAAGAATATGCAACCGCTTCCTCTTATGCCTTAATAGATGAGCAGGGAGAGAGACACTTTTTATCAGAGAAATCAATCTTTGCCAGGTTGGCGGGTAAAGATATTCCGGATAAAGCAATACAGGAAGCAGACGTTGTTTATATCGGTTCTGCTATGGCACTGCGCAGTATGGACGAAGGCGGTATTTATGATGTCTTTTCAAGGGCACATAAATATCAAAAGCTAACGGCTATGGATGCTGCGATTAATATAGAAGATGAGGATAGAGACTGGCTTACGTATTTGGCTCCGGCATTTATGGAAACAGATGTGTTCTTTCCCAGTATGGATGAAGCAGCAAAAATCACCGGAAAAACAGATCCGGAAGAAATAGCAGAGGATTTCAGACGATTCTCAATGAAAATATTTGGTATTAAAATGGGAGCAGCCGGATGCTTTGTTACGGACTTTAATGAAAAGATATTTATCAAATGTCCCAAGGGGATGCCGGTAGTTGATACAACAGGAGCAGGAGATTCCTTTATGGCAGGTCTGATATGCGGACTTACAAAAGGCTGGGATGCATTTACCAGTGCGGAATTTGCCTCCAGTGTAGCAACCAAAAATGTGGGGACAATAGGTGGAACCACAGGGATACCTTCTTTTGAAGAGGCATATCGTTTTTACCAAAGTTGTTATCAAACTTCTAAGTAAGTTTGAAATAAATTACATCAAAATAAGCAAGATACACGAAAGGATGAGGAATTATGAAATTTGCACCAATGAAAGAAATACTTAAACTGGCAGAGGAGCAGAAGATTGCATACGGTGCTTTTGTTACGGTTTCCTATGAAACCGCACTGGCAGCAATTGAAGCAGGCTCTGAGCTGAATTGTCCCGTGATATTTATTACCGGTACGGACTGCTGCGATCTTATGGGAGGTTTTGAAGGAACCGTTGAAACTGTAAAAAGAGCAGCAGCAAATGCAAAGGTACCGATTGCCCTACATTTAGATCATTGCCGTACTTATGAAGAATGTGTGGAGGCTATCAATGCCGGATATTCTTCCGTTATGATTGACGGCTCCTCTCTTCCGTTTGAGGAAAATATCGCATTGACGAAAAAAGTTGTAGATTATGCACATACTCTGGGTATTACAGTAGAAGGTGAATTAGGAAAGCTGGTAGGTGAAGAAGGCGATTTGATTGTCAAAGGACCGGATGCAGCGCAGACAGATCCTATGGAAGCGAAAGAATTCGTAGAAAGAACAGGAGTTGACTGTTTAGCTGTCAGCATCGGTACTCAGCACGGACACTACAATGCGGAGCCTAAGCTCAACATTGACCGTCTGAAAGCAATTAAAGAAGTAGTGAATGTACCCCTTGTATTGCATGGAGGTTCCGGTACTCCCAGTGATCAGGTTCAGGAGTCAATCAAACACGGTATTCGTAAAATTAATGTGGCAACGGATGTTCTTACCGCTGTGGCAGACTCTTTTGAGGAACTTAAGAAGCAACCGGACTTTAAATATAATACAGCAATGTTCGTTCATTCTAAAGATGCGGCAAAAGATTTTATTAAAGGTAAAATGAAAGAATTCAGATTCGAAAACTAAAAATAAAACTATAAATGTAAGCACTCATGGAGGAAGGTTATATGAAAAAAAGATTAATAAGTTTATTTTTGGCAGCAACAATGGCACTGTCTTTGACAGCATGCGGATCAGACTCAGAAGGTAATATTGAGCCTCCAGCAGCAGAGACACCCGCAGAGGAAGGCGCAGAAGCACCGGCTGCAACCGCAGAAAATGTAAAAGCAACAGTTATCTGGCGCGCATTTGATGATCAGTTCCAAAGCGGATTCAGAATCATCATGCAGAACGAAGAAAAAAATATAGGCGGTATCTCATTGGATATGCAGGATGCGGCAAATGACGTATCAACAGCAATCAGTAAATTGGAAGCAGCTCTTACAAAGGGCACGGATGTAGTTGCCATCTGCGCACCGGACCGTGAAAGTACCGAAACAATGGCACAGAAATGTGATGAAGAAGGAGTGCCTGCAGTATTTTTCAATATGGAACCAATGGAAACAACCATGCAGACCTATGACAATATTTACTATGTTGGTGCACAGGCGAAAGAATCCGGAGAAATGTGTGCACAGGCACTGATCAATCACTGGAATGCAAAAAATGAAATTGCAGATAAGAATGGTGACGGAGTTCTTCAGCTTGTGATTCTGCAAGGTGAAATCGGGCAGCAGGATGTTATTCTCCGTACACAAGCGTATGAGGAAACCTTAAAAGCACAGGGAATTGATTATGAAATACTAGCAATGGATACAGCAAACTGGGATCAGGCACAGGCTCTTGATAAAATGAACGCATGGATTACCGCTTATGGTATCGATGGAATAGAAGGAGTTCTTTGCAACAATGACAATATGGCAATGGGTGCGATGCAAGCATGTATCAATAATGGATATAATAGTGGTGATGAAGAAAAATTCGTACCAATTGTAGGAATCGACGCTAATATAGATGCTCTGGAAGCTATGAAATCCGGATCATTATTAGGAACGGTACTAAACGACAGAGTTAATCAGTCAGATGCAATTATTAATGTAATCAAAGCAGTACAAGAAGGAAAAGAGATCACAGAAGATGTTGTAGGTGTGGATTGTACCATAGATGGAAAATATGTATGGGTTCCATATGTTATCGTAGATTCTACGAACTTGGATGCGACACTGGATCTTATGAGCTCCGTTTCACAGTAATTATTCAAGAAGGTATTATAAGAGGGTATCCGGAGTGTTTTCTCCGGTAACCCTCTTGATAATCTAAGAAGGGAGGACAATTACTTTGGAAGAATACAGACTAAAGGTAAGTAATATGTCGAAATCATTCCCAGGGGTAAAAGCACTTGATAAAGTACAGCTAGGAGTAAAGCCCGGTTCGGTTCATGCGCTGATTGGTGAAAACGGTGCCGGTAAATCAACTTTGATGAAGTGTCTATTTGGCTTATATCATCCTGAGGAAGGTACCATTGAACTGGATGGTAAGAAAGTAGATATTGCTGATCCCAATACTGCTTTAAAAATGGGAATATCTATGATTCATCAAGAACTGAATCCTATCCCTTATCGAAATGTAGTTGATAATATATGGGTAGGTAGATTTGAGAAAAAAGGTCCGGTTGTTGATGAAGCTAAGATGAGAGATAAAACGGAAGAATTGCTTCATGATTTAGAATTTGAGATTCCCCCGGATACTTTGGCTAAGGATATGTCGGTGTCTCAACTACAGGCAATAGAAATAGCGAAAGCGGTATCTTATGATGCCAGGGTCATCATTATGGATGAACCAACCTCTTCACTTACGGTTGCGGAAGCAAAGCATCTGTTTAAAATCATAAACAGACTTAAGGAAGAAGGCAGATCCATCATATATATATCCCACAAACTGGAAGAAATATTTGAAGTAGCAGATGAGATAACGGTAATGCGTGACGGTCAATATGTGGGAACCTGGAGTATTAAGGATATAACAATAGATGAACTGATTCATCAGATGGTAGGACGAAACATGGAAGAGCGTTTTCCACCGGCAGAGAATAGTGTTAAGAGAGAAGTAATGCTTAAAGTAGATGACTTTACCAGTGCCGAGGAACATTCTTTTGAACATATAAGCTTCGAGCTGCACAAAGGAGAAATTCTTGGAATCGGCGGTTTGGTAGGAGCACAAAGAACAGAGCTGGTGGAGGCTATGTTCGGACTTAGAAATATATCATCCGGTACGCTTACCATGAATGGGAAAATAATAGAAAACAAAACGCCTCAGGATGCCATTAAGAACAAATTTGCACTCTTAACGGAGGAAAGGCGTTCAACTGGAATTATTCCTATGCTATCTGTTTGGGATAACACATTAGTGGTTGCCTATAGGAAGCTGGCGGATAATATAATCGGATTTATTAACAGGAAGAAAATCGGTACGGATGTAGATCATGTATGTAAGGATTTGGATGTCAGAATGGCAAGTACGGATACCTTAATTCAAAACCTATCCGGTGGTAACCAACAAAAAGTTCTGGTGGGAAGATGGCTTCTATCCGACTGTGACATTCTGATTCTGGACGAGCCTACCAGAGGTGTGGATGTAGGCGCAAAATATGAAATATATAAAATTATGCGTGACCTTGTAAAAAGAGGTAAATCTATCATTATGGTTTCTTCTGAAATGCCGGAGTTACTTGGTATGTCAGATAAAATCGTAATCATGTGTGAAGGAAAATTATCGGGAATATTAGATCGAAAAGAAGCGACTCAGGTTGAAGTTATGAAATATGCAACCAAATTCTCGAATAAAACAAAAGAGGAGGTTTCCCAATGAAATCTATAAATATTAAGAAATTACTGATTGAT
>CAYXCV010000008.1:43491-47828 GCA_964463365.1 uncultured Kineothrix sp. | reverse complement strand
GATCTGCGATTTCAAGGTTGAAATCTTTTACTGCTTCGAATCCGTTAGGATATACTTTGCAGATATTTTTTAATGATAAACTTGCCATTTAATTTGCCTCCTAATATTGTTTATTTCATAATCAAACTATGAACTTAGTATACCTAATACAATGCTTTTACGCCATACCAACATTCCACAATTTTTTTTAATCACATTGTAGAAAATGCTTACAATCGTTGAACTTTTTTAATATTCGCGTCAAATTGAACAATATATTTTTTTATAATTATACACATTGTACAATTTATATTTTTAACCTATTACTCTGCTATATTTTTCCACCTGTTTCTTTCCTTCGCTTTTCTGGTCTTCATCACCATAAAATACCAACTGGTTTTTCCCTCGTCTTTTGGCTATGTATAATGCCGTATCAGCCGCTTTGTAGAGACTCTCAAAGTCTTTTCCGTCAGTAGGGAAGATAGCCACTCCTATGCTTGCTGTTGCTGCATATTTTACATATTCTCCAGCTTGGAAATTTTTAAAAAAATGACATAGCTTCCTTGCTTCCTTTGCAAAAAGAGCTTCATCGTTCAGATGTTTGAGAAAAATAAGAAATTCATCTCCGCCGACTCTTCCTACCACATCGGTAGCACGAAATACAGCACCAATTTGATGTCCGAAGGAACGCAGAACTTCATCTCCGAATGCATGGCCTAAGGTATCATTGATCTTTTTGAAATTATCAATATCAAGCACGAACATCATTGCTTGCTCCTTCGGATGGTTCTCTATATATTCCTTTACCTTGCGTTCAGTGGCAAGTTTATTACTGAGACTGGTAAGCAAATCAGTGTCTGCTTTCTCTTCCAGTTCTTTGCTTTTCTCACTGCTCTTTATTTTATTTAATATATTGATAACAACTACGATTCCGAAAAATACCCAAATAGCCACTACCAACTGATAGATCATCTGCTTTGTGCCGCTCCATTCCCTGCTCTGAAGGTTATCAACATAACTCTGGTTCACACCAATTAGCAATGACCAGTTGTTAATCCCTATAGGTGCATAGACAAGCCTTCTGCTCTCTCCGTCCACCACCGCACTGAAACTTCCGGTAGTCTTATTCTTCATTCGCACTGTTGCCTTAACTAAGCTGTCTTTATTTTCTGATTGCTTTTTAATGGTCTGCCATAAATTCTCATTTTCAATAAATTTGCTATTTGATCCAGCACATACCATAATGGTTCCCTCCGGATCCATTAAAGTATAAAAAGCATCTGCGTCAAATTCTGGTTTTTTAAATATATTTTTGAGATTTTCTACAGGATAATACATTAAAAGTCTATCCGAAGACGTCTCTTTCCCCAACGAAATAACAGAGATAATTGCCTCTGATCCAAAATCTAATTCATCATTTGTCACATAAATTAATTTTACGATTCCCTGATTAGTTACTGCTTTCTCTTCTTTTTCATTTATTTCACTTTCCGTACTATCTACAAATAAATCCGAAGCATAACTTAAATCATTAATACGTATTTGTGAGCCGTCCTGGCAAATACCTCTACCAGTAGCATCACAATAAATGATCGCATAAGCTTCAGAATTTTCACACAAAATTTCTGCCATATCAATAATAAAGTCATCGTTTTTTCCCACAAAATCTTTCATGAGAAAACCCATCGGCTTTCCGGTTTCAGTCATATTCTCAAGTTTATGATTCACTCTTGTGGCATACTTTTCGGTTATGTTTACCATATGGTCTTCTACTTCCTCTGCCGCAGACTGACTACTTTTGGCGGAGAAATTGAAAAACATAACGATGACAACCGCTATCAGCAAAATGGTTGGTACCAACCACTGTATGACAGCAGATTTAGTCTGCTCATCTTTCATCCCCAATCTCCTTAATTCCCTGTTATATCGCTCTTATCACCAGTCTCAAACCTGTCAATAATTGGCTCTTCTTCTGGCTCGAACTTTTTAAAGGTTCCACTATATAGCATTGCTGAAAAGTAAGCCGGCGCGGATATCCCAAACATGAAAACAAATGGTACTGCCATCGGTATAAAATACATGGCAGCAACAGGCACGACATACAATATCAACATTAAAATCGTCTTTGGTAAACTTAGTATAGACATAAATAATGCATTCTTAAAAGTATTCATAACCGAATTGTCAAATCTGGAAAGTATAGGAAAAACATATGCTGCGATCATCATAACAAGCAATGACAATGCTAATAGAATGACTTTAAGCGCTTTTGGAAATTCCATTATGGAATAATTAAAAATTAAAATATCCCCAATTAAAACAATAATAAATACCAGAATAAATAACCAGATTATTGTAGCCTGTTTAAAATTTTGTTTAAAGGATTTGAAAAACGACCTAATAATATACCCTTCTTCATTTCGCACCATCTTAAGTAAAACATAATGCAATGATGTTAATGATGCTCCTATAGTTATAATAGGAATACAACATATAATTGTCAACAGGTTTAGTATCATTAAGTCAGCCATTCTTGTCAAAAAACGCATTACCGGGCTATCTATATCGAAAATCTTATTCATATCTTATAATCTCTTTTCTTTTAGAATGTTTTGCTTTTGTAATTTATGTAATTAAGTCAGTATCAATTCCATCGGTGTATAAATAATTCCTTGAGATGCCTGTTCCGGTTGTAAATCTACAAATCCCAGTTTATGATAAAAGCCCACACCAAAAGGTGAGGCATTCACTGTTACTTTATTGATTCCTAATTCTGCCTTAATATATTCGCACATTCGAATAATCAAAGCTCTGCCGATTCCCCTTTTGTGATATGCTTCATCAACAAACAACAGTGATATGTGTGAATTACTTCTAAGTGTAATCATACCTACCATTTTTTCACCATTATGCGCGATGAACATCTGATATGCTCCCATGACAAACATACGGTGCAATGTATTATCAGTTATAAATTCTTCAAAGTGCTTTACACCGTCCGGTTCATAATCCTCTGCTTCAAATTGAAGGAAAGTCTTCCAGGCAAGTGCCATGGCTTCCTCCCATTCTTCGGTATACGCCATACGAATTATATAAGGGAACTCATCTTCTTCCATACCATTGTCCTCTCAAATAATCTAATACTAGTAATTATACAGAATTTTTAGGATTTTTACAAGAATATCTGTTAACTTCATGATATTTTACGCTTATAAATTACTATTTTTAAAAAATATATATATTATTTTACATTAATTTCCTTCTACGCTCACACGATTGACCAAGGGCATACCATTCTCTAATGCGTATGCATTTTCTAACGTCTCTATGGCAATTGCCTGCATAGCTTCGGTGGTGAAAAATCCCATATGAGATGTAATCAGTACATTGGGAAATGTCACCAGCCTTGTTAGGTTTTGATCTTGTATGATTTCTCCCGAACGATCCTCATAAAAGATGCCTTCCTCTTCTTCATAAACATCCAGCCCTACTCCACCGAATTTCTTATGCAAAAGACCATCTATCAAAGCATCTGTATCAATCAATCCCCCTCGGGATGTATTAATCAGATATACCCCTTCTTTCATCATATCTATCGTCTCTTTATTAATAATATGTTGCGTCTGTGGAGTAAGTGGGCAATGGAGGGTGATAACATCTGACTTTTTCATTAATTCTTCCACGGATACATATTCACAGTCAAGCCCTTTTGCCGGGTATGGATCATAAGCAAGTACCTGCATTTGGAAACCGTTTAAAATGCGAATCATTGACTGTCCTATTTTCCCAGTTCCTATCACACCTGCCACCTTATGATTTAAGTCATTTCCCATCAGACCATTCAGGCTCATATTAAAATCTCTTGTTCTATTATAGGCTTTATGGGTGTGTCTGTTTACCGTAAGTAATAGCGACATTGCAAACTCTGCCACCGCTTCCGGTGAATAGCTGGGCACACGCAGAACCTCTATCTTTCCTTCTGCCGACTTGATATCCACATGGTTAAATCCCGCACTTCTTAAAAGGATTGCTTTCACTTTAAGTTCACATAACTCTTCAATCATTTTAGCATTCACATAATCATTGACGAAAACACAAATAGCGTCATAACCTTTTGCTAAAAAAATTGTTTCTTCATTGCACGGCAATTCAACAAAGCGAATCTCAAACCCATAATCCTTGGCTAAGGGCTCAAACCACGTTTTGTCATAAGGTTTCGTTCCATAAAATACAATTTTCATTTAATAACCTCCATCAATTTCCGAAGACATCTTGGAAAAATTGCTTTACTGAGTTCTTGATACTTTCGAAAAATCCGTTTGACGCTTTGGCTACCGCATCACTTACCGCATCACTTA
>CAYXCV010000008.1:0-43391 GCA_964463365.1 uncultured Kineothrix sp. | reverse complement strand
CTTTCGAAAAATCCGTTTGACGCTTTGGCTACCGCATCACTTACCGCATCACTTATTGCCTCATCCGCACGATTCACAATATCTGCACCATACTTTTGATATAGTTTTTCAGCCTGACTTATCAGATAATCACTATTAAGCCCCATGCTCTCTAATTTATTCATCAAATTAATAATCCTCTGAATCTCTTCCTCCGACAGAGAAACACCAAATTGCGCCTCCCCATCCTTGATTGCCTCACGTATATCATCATCTGAATCCAACTCCCCGTTTGCAATCTTCTCTTTGAGATATGCTATCAATTGTTCAATTTCATCACTGCTTACGTTCTGCGCCGCCTTTGCCAGCTCACCTGTCGTTATCAGTTCGTCCAATGCATTGGAAAGCGAAGCATCTGAGATGGTCTCGCCATTCATTTTTTCATAAGCTTTTACCGCTCCAATAAGTGCTGCAGTTCCTGATATCTGGGTAGGTGCCGCAACGATTATTTCAACATCTTCCACACCAGCTGTCAGAAGCGCATTACGGTACATACCTGTGGTACAGTAATTAATATTCTTCGTCGTCACCCTAACACCACTTCCTGCGCTGCCTCTCTTAAGTATCACACTAGAGAGTGATTTGCTTCCGATTACCGAGGAGCTTAAGTATTGATCCAGATATTGGTGCTCCTGCGCATTTGTGATGTAAACTACTTCATACTCGGATAGTTGCTGTTCTGATATTTCCATAAGTGATAACACCGTAGCTTTCTGCTCTGCCGTAAGGTCTGCACCAAGCGCAACTACCGTGTGGTTTTCTTTCGCTTCTACATCAATACTAAACAGTCCTGTACAAAACAGGACTGTTAATATTATTAGTAATTTTCTCATAATCATACCATGCCTCTCCTCTGTCCGTAACATTAAGTTATAGACACATTTCTTACTTTAAATATCACATATTGTCTTATAATACCGACGTAATCCAAAGATAAATATCTTCATATACCTGCGCCCTATTTGTTTCATTAATAATCTCATGTCTGGCGTCTTCATAAAGCTTCATCTGCACTCGTTTCATCCCCACATCTAAGAATGACTGGCATGCCGCCTGAACACCTTTCCCATATTCACCCACAGGATCAGCATCTCCTGACAGAAACAGTACCGGCAGCTCTTCCGGCATTTTCTTGAGATTCTCTTTTTTATGAAGTCTGTGCATCAACTCAAACATCGTCTGAAATCCGTTGACCGTAAACAGAAATCCACACAACGGATCTGCTATATAAGTGTCCACTATTTTTTCATCCCTGCTCAACCAGTCCATGAGTGTTCGGGGATTATTTATCTTTTTATTATAGGAGCCGAAAGATAATGCATTCAATAGCTTACTGGGATGTTTGGATCCATACAGCATCTCTTGTACTGCTGCCACTGCCTTTCCCATAGTAATTAGCGGTTTGGCTTGCATACCGGTGCCTACAATAATAGCGGCTTGTATTCCGGTTCCATAGCGGCACAGATAATTACGTAATATAAAAGACCCCATGCTGTGTCCCAGAATAATATAAGGTACTCCCGGATATTTTTCCTGTATCATCTTCTTTAATCTATGAGAATCTCTGACTACTACCGTTGCCATATCTCTCTCACAAAAATATCCATAAGTTCCTAATTCACCCACCGACTTACCATGTCCCAAGTGATCTTCGCCTACTACCAAAATGCCTTTTTCTGCCATGACATTTGCAAATTCCTCATACCTATCGATATATTCTGCCATTCCATGTATAATCTGCAAAATACATTTTGGCTTTGGAATATCAGGCACCCACTTAATTGCGTGTATCTTATTTATATTATCTCTGGAATCAAAATATAGTTCTTCTTTGGTTATCATAAATTATCCCCCGTTCTTTTTTGGTCTCCCTGGAAGTTTTTATTTGGGAAAAAATATTTCACAATCCCTAAACAAATAAAATGAGCTCACAGCAGATAAAACGCTTCGTCTCTACTATGAACTCATTATACACTATTTTATATAATTATTTAATATTTTAATGAAAAATTTACAGATATTAACAAATCTCTGCTCCCACAGGCATTTCCTTTTCCGGTACCATAAGTGCAAGGTTACCGTTCTCATCTTCTGCACATAAAAGCATTCCTTCTGATAAAACTCCGGCCAGTGTTGCCGGCTTCAGATTCACTAAAACCATCACCTTCTTACCAACCATTTCTTCGGCACTGTAATACTGCTTAATTCCTGAAACAATCTGCTTTACCTGACTGCCAACCCTTACTTTTGAACAAAGAAGTTTTTTGGACTTTGGCACTTCTTCACAGGCAATAATTTCTCCTATCTGATACTGAGCTGCCGCAAACTCATCATAAGAAATTTCCGGCTTTGCCTCTATATCAATGACCTTCTCTTCCATCGTTGAATCAGCTGCATTTGCCACCGGCTCAGTCGCTTTTGCATCTGCAAAAAAAGCCTCTGCTTTCTCCAATACTTCTTTTAAATCAAGGCGTGCAAATAATATTTCCGGTTTCTCAGTTACTTTATTTCCGGAAGGATATTTTCCAAAATCATACAATTCACTGAAATCTCTTATCTGGGTGTTAAGCTGTGCCACAATCTTAGCTGCCGTCTGGGGCATAAAGGATTCCAGTAAAGATGCTCCGATTGTGATACTTTCAACAAGGTGATAAAGCACCGTTGCAAGTCTGTCTCTTTTGGCTTCATCTTTAGCAAGCACCCAGGGTTCGGTTTCATCAATATATTTATTGCAGCGTTTAAACAGGTTAAATATTTCTGTCATAGAATCCGCTACCTTTAATTGTTCCATTTTCCTTCTTACTTTATCAAAGGTACCTGTTACCACCTTTTTCAAGTCTTCATCCATAACATCCCCGGCACCTTGATCAGATACCACACCTTCAAAGTACTTGTTGCTCATAGAAATCGTTCGATTCACAAGGTTGCCAAGTGTGTTGGCAAGATCAGAATTAATACGCTCTACCATCAGATCCCAAGAAATCACTCCGTCGTTATCAAAAGGCATCTCGTGAAGAACAAAGTAACGCACGGCATCCACACCGAAAAAGTCCGCCAAATCATCTGCATACAATACATTACCCTTAGACTTGCTCATCTTGCCATCCCCTTGCAGCAGCCAGGGATGACCGAATATCTGTTTTGGAAGAGGCTCTCCAAGAGCCATTAAAAAGATAGGCCAATAAATGGTATGAAACCTGATAATATCTTTTCCGACCAGATGCAAATCAGCCGGCCAAAGCTTCTTATACTGTTCACTGCTGTTTCCTTCACAGTCATAACCGATGCCGGTAATATAATTGCTGAGGGCATCCAACCATACATACACCACATGCTTGTCGTCGAAATCCACCGGAATCCCCCATTTAAAAGAAGTTCTTGAGACACACAAATCCTGAAGACCCGGCAAGAGGAAGTTGTTCATCATTTCATTCTTACGGGAAATCGGCTGTATAAATTCCGGATGGGTATTAATATGTTCAATCAATCTGTCCGCATATTTGCTCATCTTAAAAAAATAAGCCTCTTCCTTGGCTGGTTTTACATCCCTGCCGCAATCCGGACATTTTCCATCTTCAAGCTGTGATTCCGTCCAGAATGACTCGCAAGGCGTACAGTACAGCCCTTCATAGGCACTTTTATAAATATCACCCTGCTCATATAATTTTTTAAATATCTTCTGAACCTGTTTCTCATGATATTCATCTGTGGTACGAACAAAATTATCATAGGAAGTATCCATCAAATCCCACAAATCTATAATCGTCCGGGCAACACCATCTACATATTCCTTGGGTGTAACACCTGCCTCCTCCGCTTTTAATTCAATTTTCTCACCATGCTCATCCGTTCCCGTCTGGAAGAAAACATCATAACCATCTTTTCTCTTAAACCTTGCAATACTGTCTGCAAGAACGATTTCATAGCTATTGCCAATATGGGGTTTTCCCGATGTGTAGGCAATCGCCGTTGTAATATAATACTTTCCTTTACTCATGCTTTATTTTCCTTTCTAAAAACAATAATATATAGATTCTGCATTGCAGAATCTCGTGCCGAGCGCAGT
Source organism: uncultured Kineothrix sp. (assembly GCA_964463365.1). Taxonomy (GTDB): domain Bacteria; phylum Bacillota; class Clostridia; order Lachnospirales; family Lachnospiraceae; genus Kineothrix. The sequence goes on along the minus strand of CAYXCV010000008.1, from coordinate 39,286 downwards.
CGCTTTGCGACATATTACAGCTTTGCGCGAGTGCGCAAATTCGCGAAGCGTTTTTATTATATAGGATGCACTTTCTATATAATAAAATAAGCCCATCTTCTTAATTTTACTTAAGAAGACGGGCATAAAGCCGTGTTACCACTTCTCTTCGTCCGCTTCTCACAAAACGAACCTTAACAAGTACCGCATGAACAACATTCATATGCTATACTCTGCCGCTATAACAGGCGGACCTGTCGCAGTCTTACTAAATAAATATAATTTAGTTCGATGCGCTGCTCAGAAGCCATTTTCTGTACGCTTTCACTTGATTTCTCTCAGCATCTCCGGATTTTATATCGGAGTGAAATCTTCTCTTTAAAGCTACCACATACATACTCTCTTCGTCATTGCTTTTATTTCTTATATCCTGCATTTGCTAGGTATTATTAGACTATCATAAAGAAATTATACTGTCAATAAGCTAATATTTCATAACCATCTTCCGTAACCGCTATTGTTACCTCCCACTGTGCAGAGAGTTTTCCATCCTTTGTATATGCCGTCCAACCATTACTGTCATCGATATAAATATCATACGTTCCCAGATTGATCATAGGTTCTATGGTAAAAACCATTCCTGGTACCATAAGCATCTCTGTCCCCTTTCGGGTGATATAGCTTACAAATGGATCTTCATGGAATTCTATACCAACACCGTGTCCGCCGATTTCCCGAACTACACTGCAGCCGCTTTTCAATGCATAATCATGTACCGCTTGTCCCATATCACCAAGAAAGTTCCACGGCTTCACCTGTGTAATTCCCTTTTCCATACATTCTTTGGCAATGCGGATAATTTTTTCTGCCTCTTCGCTTAATGTTCCGATGCCGAACATTCTCGAAGAATCCGAGAAATAACCATTATATATGGTGGATACGTCCACATTAATAATATCTCCGTTTTTCAGTATGATATCTTTCGAGGGAATCCCATGACATACCTGATGATTGATGGAGGTACACACACTTTTGGGATAGCCATCGTAGTTAAGGGGTGCCGGAATCCCGCCTAGTTCAGTGGTTTTATCATATACCATCTGGTTGATATCTTCCGTGGTCAATCCTTCTCTGATATGCTCTGCCACGTAGTCAAGAACCGCAATGTTTACCTTACCACTCTCTCTGATTCCATCCAGTTGCTCTTTTGTCTTTATCATATCATGGTCTGGAGTCATATGACCCTCTAACTGATACTTTATTATTTTATCATCAAACGCTGCATGACATGACTTGTATTTTTTTCCACTTCCGCACCAGCACATATCATTGCGTCCTATTTTCTTCATAACCATAACCATGCCTTTCCACTCATTTAGATTCTGCAACGCAGAATCTTGCGCCGAGCGCGGTCGCTTTGCGACATATTACATTTTCGCGCGAGTGCGCATATTCGCGTAGCGTTTTAAATTCAATCGGAAGGAGCGTCCGATTGAATTTAAAATCTTCGCCGTCTCTTAGGAATAGAAAAGGCGAAGATTCTACTGTTACTTTTTATATTCAAATTCTTTAAAAACATCGTATATATCATTTATATTTTTCTGTATATCACCTTCAAAAATTGCAGAACCTGCAACAATAACATTTGCACCCGCATCTAAGACTGTACTAATATTATTTGCAGCAATCCCGCCATCTACCTGTATATCCATTGGGAGCTTATGAGCAGATGCGTACTTTCTTATCTGTTTAATGCGCTCTGTGGTCTCCGGAAGATAGGTCTGTCCTCCGAATCCCGGTTCCACAGCCATAACAAGTACCATATCTAATTGATCCATATAGGGAAAAATAGTTTCCACAGGGGTTGACGGCCTAATAGAGATACCAACCTTTTTTCCATACCCGCGTATCATACGAATAACCGTTTTCGGTTCCTTTGTGGCCTCCAAATGGAATGTAATGATATCAGCACCACTTGTTACAAATTCTTCTATATAACGCTCCGGCTCTACAATCATTAAATGTACATCAAAAATGATGTCCGAAATTTTTCTGATCGAAGATATGACCGGCATACCAAATGATATGGAGGGAACAAAGATGCCATCCATAACATCAATATGAAGGTATGGTGTGCCGGATTCTTCCACTGCCTTTATCTGGCTGCCCAAGATAGAAAAATCCGCCGCTAAAATAGAAGGTGATAAAATTAACTTTTCTTCTCTCACTTTGAAACAAATCCTTTTACTGTTTTATAAATGCCATTGCTGTCTAAACCATACTTTTCAACAAGTGCCGCCGCTGATCCGGATTCACCGAATACATCCTGCATACCAATCTTACATACCGGTACCGGATAGGATTTACACAGAGCATCACATACCGCGCTGCCTAACCCACCGATTACAGAATGCTCTTCTGCCGTAACGACTTTTCCTGTTTTGCGTGCCGAAGCAAGGATTAACTCTTCATCCAATGGTTTGATGGTACAAATATTGATTACTTCTGCACTGATTCCGTCTTCAGCTAATTTATCTGCCGCTTCCAGAGCACTTCCCACGCAGATTCCCGTCGCTACTATTGTAACATCTGTTCCTTCGCGTACCAAAGTTCCTTTACCGATTTCAAATTTATAGTCCGGCTTATCGTTAATAACAGGACAGGCTGCACGACCGAATCTCATATAGACAGGGCCTTCATACTCCACTGCCGCTCTTACTGCTGCTTTCGCTTCTATATCATCTGCGGGACACATAACAATCATACCCGGTATTGTTCTCATTAATGCAATATCTTCATTACACTGGTGGGAAGCTCCATCCTCGCCTACTGTTATTCCTGCATGAGTTGCTCCTATTTTCACATTTAAATGAGGATATCCTACGGAATTACGAACCTGTTCAAAGGCACGTCCTGCTGCGAACATCGCAAAAGAACTTACAAACGGAATTTTTCCAACGGTGGAAAGACCCGCTGCAATACCTACCATATTACATTCTGCAATACCGCAATCTATATGTCTGTCGGGATATACTTTTTTGAATACTCCTGTTTTTGTTGCCGCTGCCAAATCCGCATCCAAAACTACCAGATCCGGATACTCAGCACCTAATTCCACAAGTGCATTTCCGTAGCTTTCCCTTGTAGCTATCTTCTTTACTTCTGTTACTTCACTCATAGCGCTCCACCTATCCTTTCTAAGTCTGCCATTGCTACTGCATACTGTTCATCGTTAGGTGCGGTTCCATGCCAGGAAGCCTGTCCTTCCATAAAGGAAACACCTTTTCCCTTTAAGCTTTTGGCTATAATTGCCGTAGGCATTCCTTTTGTTTCGCGTGCCTCTTTAAAGGCTCTTCTGATATCATCAAAGTCATGAGCATCCACATGAATTACATGAAAATTAAATGCCTCGAATTTTTTATCAATTGGATAGGGAGAGCAAACATCATCAATTTTACCATCAATCTGCAAACCGTTATTATCTACGATGACTACCAGATTATCCAGTTTTCTATGACCGGCAAACATAGATGCCTCCCATACCTGTCCTTCCTGGAGTTCACCATCACCAAGGAGTGTGTAAATACGGTATTCTTTTCCATCCATTTTCGCTCCCAGTGCCATTCCTACCGCCGCTGAAATTCCCTGTCCCAGAGAACCGCTGGACATATCCACACCCGGTATATGCTTCATATCGGGATGTCCCTGCAGATAAGATCCAAGCTTACGAAGTGTGGGCAGATCCTCTACCGGGAAGTAACCTCTATTTGCTAATGTTGCATAAAGACCCGGAGCTGTATGTCCTTTGGACAGCACAAATCTGTCCCTATTTTCCATTTTAGGATTCTTAGGATCAATGTTCATTTCTTCAAAATACAAATACGTGTAAATATCCGCCGCAGATAAAGAGCCACCTGGATGTCCTGCTTTTGCACTATGCACTGCAGTAACAATTCCTTTTCGAACTTCATTCGCTGCTTTTTGTAAATCCAGATTTTCCATTCTTACCTCCAAATAAATCGCATTGTTCTTCACGAAAATACTTTACCATATATTAAATGTTACGTCTAGCTAGAATTCCCCATATTTACAATGTTCGCAATAATTATAACAAGCGCCGCCACGGCAGCGACGCTCTATTATTTCCAATAAAAATCATTATATATTTTATATTATTTACGCTTCTCTTTTGCTCTTGCAAATAAGCTCTGCAATATGATAAAAAATGCAAGAAGAGCTGCTATCGTAATCTTGGTCCACCAGGAAGATAAGGTACCCTGAAATGTAATAAATGTCTCTATGGTTCCTTTGATTAAAACACCAAAAAGGCTGCCAAATACATTTCCCACACCACCGGTGAGAAGAGTTCCACCGATTACCGCTCCTGCAATTGCCTCCATTTCAAATCCTTTGGCCTGCTCCACAAACCCTGAGCAGGTATTAAGGCAGAATAAAAAACCACCAAAAGCCGCTAAAAAACCATCGATTATATAAACCTTAAGCTTCGTTCTCCTTACATTCAGTCCCATTAACAGGGCTGACTGCTCATTGCCCCCTACCGCATATATGGAGCGTCCGAACTTGGTGTATTTCAGTACAATAAACACAATAACCAGTATCAATAATGCCATGACTACACTGGGATACAGATAAGGATAGATGGTAACACCCTTTTTATTTACATATCCGCCGAAAGGAAGGTAGAGCTTTGCCTGCGCCCAGCTTAAGAACATTTCGTTTTTTATACTGATCATCTCTGTACTGATAATAGCAGTCATACCTCTTGCAAAAAACATACCTGCAAGCGTAACAATAAATGGTTGAAGCTTAAGATAAGCAATTAAAAATCCCTGTACCAGTCCGAATACTACTCCTACTAACAGAACCATAATCACCGAGGGAATGGCACCCATTCCTTTTTTCTCCATCGTCCATGCCAGCAGCATACATGTCATCGCCACAACCGACCCCACCGAGATATCAATTCCTCCGGTAATCAGTACCATTGTCATAGACACTGCAATCACAATAAGACCTGCATTAGAAATAAAAAGGTTAAAAAATACCTGTAGTCTGCCAAAATTTTTGTCTTTAAATACAATCAATCCAATGACATACATGACAACAAATAATAAAATGGTAATAAGAAGTAAGAATTGATGTCCTTCTAATTTTCTTTTCCTTTGCATTATGCCACCTTCTTTCCTATATTTTTATTACTGATTTTCTTCTTAAAGTTATTCCTAATCTTTGACAGCTCAGGAGACTGTAATGAAACAATAATTACAACAACAATGGCTTTGTAAACCGGTATCTGATCTGCCGATACCCCCATTGCATATAACGTTGTTGTAAGTGCCTGTATGGTATAAGCTCCGATTACGCTTCCCAGCAATGAAAATTTACCGCCGCCAAGACTGTTGCCCCCAAGTGCCACTGCAAGAATGGCATCCAGTTCCATATTAAGCCCCGCATTGTTCGCATCAATTGAATATACTCTGGAAGTAATAATCAGTCCGGCAATTCCTGCACATAATCCACAAAATGCATAGGTAAGAAATTGAATCATTGTGGAATTAAGCCCTACAAGTCTTGCTGCCTTAGCATTGATTCCTACCGTTTGAATATAAAGTCCAAGTGCCGTTTTCCTTAATATGATATAAGTGATAATAACTACAATAATGGCTGCAAAAACCGGTGTGGGAAAGGGAACTCCATCTATAAATGCCCCTAGCTTTTTAAAATGCTCCACGCGGACATAAATCATCTGACCATCCGTAATCAACTGTGCGATACCGCGTCCTGCTGTGAATAAAATCAGCGTTGCCACCATTGGCTGTATCTTCATCTTTGCCACTAAAAATCCGTTCCAGGCACCGCATAAAACACCCACGGCCATTGCCGCTAAAACACCCAAAATATATGGTGCATGGTATTCATTTACTGTCTGTTCTCCGCCGGATAACACAAAACAGCAAACCGCACCCGCAAGTGCACTTACGGCGCCTACTGAAATGTCCGTACCGCCCGATGCCGCGATAACCAGCGTCATTCCCACTGCCAAAATAACCAATTCGCTTGCCCGGTTGATAACGTCTATAATATATCCATAAAATACACCATTGTTTATCGTGATTGTAAAGAAGTTTGGTGTTTTAATCACATTTAGAAGCAATACAAGAGCCAGGCTTATCAAAGGTAAAAAGAGTTTAAAGCCGGTCAATTTTTTTAAAGCATTTTTTGCATTACTCATCACTTCCACCTCCTGCAATTGCTTTCATAATACCTTCCTGTGAAAGTTCGTTTTCGTTAAGTTCTCCCACTTTCCATCCATCCCTTAATACAGCCATCCTGGAACAGGTACGAATCATTTCTTCCACTTCTGAAGAAATAAACATAACTGATGTTCCCTCTTCCGCCAGCTTTAAAACAAGTTTCTGGATTTCTGTTTTTGTTCCTACATCAATTCCTCTTGTGGGTTCGTCTAAAATGATAAAGTCAGGGTTTGTTAACAACCATCTGCCCAGAATCACTTTCTGTTGATTTCCTCCGGATAATTGTTTCACAGGAATCTCTCTGCTTGCAGTCTTTATTTGTAAAAGCTCTATGTATTTATCGGTAAATTCCTCCTGCTCTTTTTTTGTCAGCAGTTTAAACATACCCTTTTTAGCCTGAAGTGCTATGATAATATTCTCTTTTACACTCAGATCTGCTATGATGCCTTCTTCTTTTCTATTTTCAGGCAGGTAGGCCATACCCGCATGCATGGCATGAATGGGAGCGCCAATCAATAACTTTTTTCCTTTTACAAACAGTTCCCCGCCGTCTGCCTTATCTGCACCATAAATGGCGCGTGCAAGTTCACTTCTGCCGGAACCAAGAAGACCGGTTAAACCAATGACTTCTCCTTTATGTACCTGTATATCAAAAGGTTTGATGGTGCCTGTATGAGTAAGCTTTTTGGCATCAATTACAATTTCTTCGCTTACTTTCTTATCCTCTTTTTTACTCTTCTTAATCGCCGCCAAATCATCAAAATCTTTACCCATCATTTCTGCTACCAGCCGTACCCTTGGCAGATTCTCTACTTCGAACTCTCCTACCAGACTACCATTCCTAAGAACGGTAATACGGTCACATACTTCATATACTTGTTCCAAAAAATGAGTAACAAAAACAATTCCTACTCCATCATTTTTTAATTTTCTCATAAGAGTGAATAATTTTTCCACTTCAATATCATCAAGAGAGGATGTGGGTTCATCCAGAATTAATACTTTAGCTGACATATCTACTGCTCTTGCAATAGCAATCATCTGCTGAAGAGCTATGGAATAATTATCCAATGTTTTTGTTACATCAATATCTATATCAAGACGATCCAAAACCTCTTTCGACTTTTTATTCATGCTTTTCCAATCAATGACTCCAAATCGTTTCATCTCCCTGCCAATAAATAAGTTTTCTGCAACGGATAGATTCGGACAAAGATTTATTTCCTGATACACAGTACTGATTCCAATCTCCTGTGCTTCCTGAGGCGACTTATTTATAATGGGTTGAGGCATCCCATCCATTCTTATTTCACCGGTCTCAAATTCTTCCACACCGGTAAGCACCTTGATTAGAGTTGATTTGCCTGCCCCGTTTTCACCCATAAGCGCATGTATCTCCCCTGCTCTTAATGTAAAATCCACATTTGACAGAGCTATCACTCCGGGGAAATGTTTATCAATATGGCGCATTGTAAGTACAATATTGTTTTCCTTACGGACTTTTTCCATTTCGCCTTCATTCCTTCCTCAAATATATTGCTTCGTTCTATTTTTTTCTGTTAAAAAGGGCAGTAGCAAAGAACCTTTTCTAAGCTTCTCCGCCACCGCCCCTATTCCTTATTGCAGTGACTCTTACTTACTGCAAATTAATATGCACGTGTTGCTTTAATTGTTTCCAGATCCATAGATGTATCAAAATATGCTTCATCTACATATTGAATCTTTTCAACACTTTCACCAGCTTCTAATTTCTTTATAATTTCATCTACTCTAGGTCCGTGAAGTGGGTTACACTCAAATGCTGCATTTAAATCACCAGCAATCATGGAGTCAAATGCTGCTGCTACTGCGTCGAAGGAAAATACAACAATATCGCCTTCCGGTCCACATGTTTTACCTGCTGCTTTAATCGCGTCAATTGCACCAAATGCCATGTTGTCATTCTCACATACAACTACATCGATATCAGGATATTGTTTTAAGAAAGATTCCATAACTTCCTGACCTTTGGATTGTGTGAATTCACCGGTTTGTTTGTCTAACATTACCCAGTTATCCTGCATTCCATTAGCAAAACCATCGGTACGTCCTACCTGAGCGGATGCTCCGATTGTACCCTGTAAAGTAACAATGTTAATTTCTTCTTCACCTCTGCCATTATCTTCTAAGTAAGTTTTCAACCAAGCTGCAGAATCTTCACCTTCTTTTATGAAGTTACCGCCAACCCAGCATTCATACAAAGTGTCATCAGAAACGTCCATCATTCTGTCAGAAAGAATTACCGGAATACCTGCTTCCTTAGCTTCCTCAAGAACAGTTTCCCATCCGGTTTCTACAACAGGTGCTACTACTATGTAATCTACTTCCTGCTGAATAAATGAACGGATTGCTTTAATCTGATTTTCCTGTTTCTGTTGTGCATCATCAAAAATCAACTCATATCCGTTTTCCTCTGTAAAGGTAGATTTAAAAGATTCCGTGTTAGCTGTTCTCCAATCGGATTCCGCACCAACCTGTGCATATCCCACTACGATTAATTCATTGGAAGCTTCTTCTGTCTCGGCGGGTGCCTCTGCTGCAGGCTCTTCTGCTGCTGGTGCCTCTGCTGCTGGTGCCTCTGCTGCTGCCGGCTCTGAAGTAGCATTACCGCATCCTGCCATCATTGTTGCTGTCATTGCTACCGCAAGTACTAAGCTTAAAACTTTCTTTTTCATTAAATACCCTCCTTATTATTGTGATTCTTCTTTTGTAAGAGATATCACCTTCTTGTTTACAATTATAATTTTAACAATTTGTATGAGAATTAATAGGGACTATTTTATGGAATATGTACTATTTTTTACTAAACTTTGAACAAAAAATGTATTTTTTTAATTTTTTATGAATAAAGTTAATTTTTTTATGATTAAATTGGTATTCTAACAAATACAGTGGTTCCTTCTCCATAAGTGCTTTGAAATATCAGACCATAATCCGAGCCGTAATTCAGGCGGATTCTCTCGTCTACATTGGCCAGACCGAACCCGGCAGAGTTCTTGTCGGACTGATTTTCTCTTTTTAAACTATTCTGTAATGCCATAAGCTGATCCGGTTTCATGCCCATCCCATTATCCTTAACTGTAAATGTCATAATGCCATCAATCACTTCTCCTGTTATCACTATTTTTCCTTTTTCCCTCTTATTCTTAATTCCATGATAAAGAGCATTTTCCACTAATGGCTGTAAGGTCAATTTTAAAATTCGATATGTAAACATTTCTTCCGGAACTTTAATTTCATAATCCATAATATCCCGGTATCTGAATTGCTGTATTTCCAGATAACTGGTAATATGAGAAATCTCTTCTTTAATGCTTATGTAATCTTGTCCTTTACTAAGAGTCGTTCGGAAAAAGTCAGACAAAGAAGATACCATTGATACTACTTCTTTATTCTGCCCGGCCTCAGCCATCCACATAATGGTTTCCAATGTATTATATAAAAAGTGGGGATTGATTTGTGCCTGTAACAGCTTAAGCTCGGTATCCCGTAAATCTAATTGCTCTTGTTTAATTCTTTCAACTAATCCTCCCATTTTGACAATCATGCTGTTAAATCTCTCTGCCAGAATTGCCGTTTCGTCCGAAGAGTTCACTTCCACTCTTATATCAAAATTTCCTGCTGCTACCTCATCCGTTATCTTACACATATTTGCAATTGGTTTGGCCACACTCCTAGCGGTAATAAGTCCGATAAAAGCCGCACCAAAAACTACAACAATCAGACACACTGCGCTTAACTTAACCGCTTCCTTTTCCTTTAATTCAAGTGCACTTCTCACAGACTCTAAATGGTCTGTCTCATAATGGATATACTCTTGAATTGCTTCCTGAATAACCTCAGACAGAATATTAACATTATTATCCAAACGAAAGATATTTTCATCATAATGACCGCTTTCACCGGCAGCATCTGATATCTCAAGCATTCGTTTTTCCAAGGTGTCAAAACTTTTTATAATACGGTTAATTCTTCTGGCGTTACCGGGTGCAATGGTTGCATTTTGCAAGTTCGTAAAATCTTCTCTGGCTTCATCAAGTACATCATAGGGATTTCTTAATTTTTTCTTTTCTATAATATTTTCCGGTGTAACCGTACCAATTGCAATCTGATACATGGCACCATCTATTTCTTTCTTGAAGTCTATATTGTATATGTTTGCCATAGCAACGTTTTTAACAATCTGATTATAGGAATTGCAGTAATTAATCATTGATACAAGCAAATAGATAACTAATATGATAAAAGGTACCATAATGACTGCTAACATAACATTTAGCTTGCTATTGATACTGAAAAATTTTTTTAAGTTAAGATTCTTATTCATTCCAGGCTCCTGTCTGTACGTTACCGGATTCTGCCTTTCCTCTCATTCGATATTCCTTCGGCGTACAATTTTGCGTCTTCTTGAATAGATAGCTGAAATAATGAGGATCTTTATAACCTACCGTATATCCGATTTCCGAACTTTTTAGACTAGTGCACATGAGTAATTCTTTTGCTTTGTTCATCCGAAATGCTGTTAAATACTCAATAAATGTCTGCCCCTCCTCCTGACTGAATATACTACTGAAATGACTGGGACTAATATTAACATGTGCCGCCACGCTGTTTAAATTAATACCCTCCGAATCATAATTATTTTCAATGTAATATTTAGCATCATCAATAATGTTTCCATATTTTTTCATAGATATCTGATTCCTGATTAACATCACCTCACGAATAATATCTATTAAATACTTTTTTGTCTTATCTAAGGAAATTAATACATCTGAAATAGATTTGAAATCGCCGATTAAATCTAAGATACTATCTATGTCACATCCAAGTTCCTCCGCAAAAGTCACAATGCAGAAATACATATCAGAAGTAATATATTGCCGAAACAGCATGGAACCTATACTGTCATTTAGGCTGGAAAAGTAATCTTCGATAAAGTGGGGAATCTCTTCAAGCAGTCCCTGACTTAGAAAATTCTTAAGGATTCGCCTGTCAAACTTCCCCATATCCAATTCTTTTAAATTAATATCCGTATCTTCCGGAATCGTGTTTAACTGATTCATATTATCAGAAAAAATAATTTGATTATAAGGCACTAAATAACGATAAGAAAAGGCTCTGCTGGCGCTTTCATAAGAGTCCTTTACCTCCCTTAATCTGGGGACAATATTTCCGACACCGCCAAAAAACTGCAGTTCGCGGTAACCCTTCATTAGTTCTGTCAGCTTCTGAAGGAAACTCATTCTCATAATTTCCAATTTTTCTATATCTTCACCAAGAAGTAAGAATTCCACACCATCAATCCCCCGGTTGAACATATAGATATTACTAAACTGCTCTGTGAGTTCTGCAATCCCACTCTCTGCCTCTAATAATTCTTCCGAGTATTTTCCTTCCACGTCCTCAGATTTACGCGTCATAAATAAAGTCACATTATAAACTCCTGCCGCCAGATGAATGTTTAATTTTTCTCCCTTATTTAAAAGCTCTGTCATGGATAACTGACCGGATAAAATTTCATGCAGAAACTTTTCTCTCTCCCGGATTTCCATCTCCTTCATTTCTTTTTTAAATTGCTCTACATATTTTAACTTCTCATTTTCCTTGTTAATGCGTTCCCCGATTTCTCTTACTGCTTCTAAAAGATTTGCTAATGAAATAGGCTTTACCAGATATTCAGTGATACCGATTTTGATTGCTTCCTTAGCATATTCAAACTCATCATACCCGCTGAGTATGATAACTCTAATCTGCGGAAAGTCTTTTTTAATCATACGGCTTAGCTCTAATCCATCCATAAAAGGCATTTTGATGTCTGTAATGACGATATCAGGGCAAAGCTTCTTAATCATTGGATAAGCAAGTTCCCCATCGCTTGCCTCACCCACAAACTCAAAGCCCTCCTCTTCCCATGGAATGTTATTCTTTATCACCTCACGCATGACAATTTCATCCTCTACAAGAAAAACTTTCAGCATATTTTACTCCACTTCTAATTGTTTTTTATTAAAAATACTTATCTCGTTTTCTAATTTACTAATAATCTTTACAACTTCTATTAATGCTGCATCAATTTCATCCATGCCGGAAGCAACCCCATCCGTATTATTTACAACATGGGTAACACCTTGAGCACTTTCATTAACTGTCGTTGTAATATTATCATTTGCCTGTGCTACATTTTCCATTGTAAGATCGAGTAATTCTGAGGACTCGGTAATTCTTTCCATAATTTCATGAAAGGCAGCCGCATCCTTAAAGTACTGATCTCCTGTATGTTCTAAAGACCCATAATCCTCCATAACTTTACCGCTGACGAATTGAAGCATACTTTTTGCGTCATCAGAGAGTCTTGCCACACTTGTTACTACCTTTTCACTTATATGTTGAATGCTGTTAGCAGTATGTTTTGAGTTATCAGCAAGCATACGTATCTCTTCCGCTACTACCGCGAATCCTTTTCCTGCTTCTCCTGCTCTTGCGGCTTCAATAGACGCATTTAGTGCAAGAAGGTTGGTCTGGCTTGCAATACCCAGTATGTCCCCTGTTAATTCCGTAATCTTATCTATCTGTTTCGTATCATTGATAGAGTCGTTTACTGCAGTACCGATTTGATTTAAGATTGCCTGCGCTTCTGCTTTGCTTTCTTTTGCCTTGTCCTGCAGTCCTCTGGCCCGATCTTTTATCTGACTTACGTAATCCGCTCCTTGTTTGGCCTGCTTTTCCATATCATCTATTGATAACTGTACCTTACCTGTTTCTTCGTTTACTGCTGTGACATTAGATGCTACATGTTCCATCGCCGCTGCCAGTTGTTTCGTCGTAACGGCAGTATTTTGTACATTAGAATTTGTAACCTCTATGGTATTCTTTACCTTTTCCTGTGCCTCTGTTACCGATACGCAGGAGTCTATAATATTACCAATCATATTTTCTAAAATATCCAGAAAACGATTGATTCCTTTTGACAGTATACCGATTTCATCTTTGGATTTTTCCGGGACACGTATACTTAGATTACCCTCTTCAATTTCTATACTCTTTATAATTTTATCCAGTTCTTTGGTAGTATTCTTAATGGGTCTGATTACAGTTAATCTGGCAATAGCATAAGCAAGAATTACAGCACAAAACAAAAGCCCAATGGATACTGCACTCACAAAAGGAACTTGACTGGTATATGAATAAACAGCAGTCTTTCCTGTATCCATATTTTGAAGCGAAATATCCTGCAACTGGTCAAGGCATGTTTCCATCTGACCTTCATAGTTTGCGATATTACTGAATACTAAGCTCTGTGCTTTCGTCTTATCTCCGCTATTACTTATTTCGAGAATAGTTTCTAAATCCGACAAATAGATTGCATATGTTGTCGTGAATTCATCATACAACTCTTTCTTCTCTTCATTTAATCTTGTTCCATAAGAGGCTAATAATTCCTCTATATTCCTTCTTCTGATTTTGATTTCATTTTCTGCGGTGGCAGTTTTTGTCTGTAGTGCTGTTAATACATGCTTCAACACTGATTTATGTATGACTTCAAAATCCGTTGCAATTTCTGACACTTCGCGATAATCCTGCAATTCTTCAGAAAGCGTCTGTTCTGTGACGACACTTATTTTATTGATATTATTTACTAATATTCCTATTCCTGCAAGACCAATTGCCGCCACTACTAAAATAACTGCCATAAATTTTGTACTAATCTTTTTCATACATCACCCTCCGTATACTTGATTTACATCGAATAACTCCCCCACCTTGAATTATACCAAAAGCTTTTATATAATTCGTGTGATTTTTTGCGTAGTAAGTTGATTATTTTTGGAATAGTATGAGCTTATATAAATAGCAGGTAACCGGTTGGTCACCTGCTGTTTGATTTTCATATAAGTTATATTCAGGCCTTTTTTCTCTTAGACAGTAAATCTACTGTAACTGCGCCGAGAAGCACTGCACCCTTTACTATTTTCTGAATATCTGTAGACCAGCCATATAATGACATACCGTTGTTTAAGATACCCATAATAAAAGCACCAACTACCGCACCGATAATTGTTCCTACACCACCGGCTGCTGCTGCACCTCCGATATAACAGGAAGCAATCGCATCTAACTCAAATCCGTCTCCGGCCTTGGGCGTTGCCGACGCATTACGTGCGGACAATACAATACCAGCCACTGCCGATAACATTCCCATGTTTGCATAAACCCAGAAGAACACTTTCTCTGTATTAATACCTGATAATTGTGCCGCTTTCGCGTTACCGCCCAAAGCATATATCTGTCGTCCGGCAACGGTTCTGCTTGTAATGAAATGATAGATTCCTACAAGAAGTCCCATAATAATAAGTATAAATGGAATACCATTATAGCGTGCTAATTTATAGAAGAAAAACCATACAATTAAAAGAATTACCGCTTCTTTAATTACAATCTGCCAAGGAGGATTCACTGCAAATCCATATTTCTTTTTTACTCTAATATTCTTAAGTTCTGCAAAGACGATAAGTAAGGATGCTACAAGTGCTACAAACATACAAACTAAGTCTAATTCTTTTCCACCAAAAGGTATTTTCACTGTTGGCAGAAATCCAGCTCCTATATATGTATAATTGGTAGGTAAAGGTCCTTTTGTCTGTGCTTTCAGTAATGTATATGTAAGACCACGTCCCATAAGCATCGTAGCCAGGGTCACAACAAATGGCGGTATTTTGAGCTTTGAAATAAAGAATCCGGCGAACATTCCGGAGATAGCACCTATTGCTAGGGCTGCCAGAATTGCAATTACCATATTCATCTTATAATCCACCATCAGGATTCCTACTGCTGCCCCGCTAAGTGCAACAACAGAACCAACACCCAAGTCGATATTACCGGTCAGTACACACAACAACATACCAACTGCCAAGATGACAATGTAACCATTTTGCATGATTAGGTTGTTAATATTAGCAGGTGACGTGTTCTTACCGCCTGTCAGAATCGCAAAAATAATAAAAACCGCAATTAGGGCAAGCACCATGCCGTATTGCTTCATATCTAAATTAACTGTTTTTTTCTTATCCATTAGTTTTACCCTTTCTGTTATGCGTCATAATACACTGCATAATTCCTTCCTGTGATATTTCTGCTTTTGAAAGCTCTCCTGCTGTCTGCCCTTCATTTATAATATATACTCGGTCACAGGTGCCAATGATTTCAGGCATTTCAGAGGAAATAACAATCACTGCTTTTCCGGCCTTGGCCAACTCGTTAATAATACTGTAAATTTCGTATTTTGCGCCTACGTCAATTCCCCTGGTAGGCTCATCGAGGATCAATACATCCGGCTGCGTCATCATCCATTTTGCAAGGACGACTTTTTGCTGATTACCACCAGAAAGCGAGCTGACTGGTTGGTTAATGGAATTTGCTTTTACATTAATTTTTGTTTTATATTCTTCTGCTGCAATTATTTCTTCATTACTGTTTACAATACCTTTTTCCGAGAAATAATTTCTAAGTGCTGCCATAGTCATATTTCTCTTAACGTCATCAATCAGAACTAATCCATATTTTTTACGATCTTCGGATACATAAGCCAGCTTATTATCAATGGCATCTTTTACAGATTTAATAGCGACTTCCTTACCATTTATAAGAATAGTTCCCGAAATTTTCTGTCCGTAAGATTTTCCGAATATACTCATCGCAAGTTCCGTTCTTCCGGCACCCATAAGTCCTGCCAGCCCTACAACTTCACCTGCTTTTACATGCAGATTCACATCCTTGATAATCTGTCTGTCTATATTATCGGGATGGTATACATTCCAGTCTCTTACTTCAAATATTGTTTCACCGATTTTTACGTCTTTTCTTACCGGATAACGATTTGTAAGTTCTCTTCCCACCATGTCTTTAATAATTCTGTCTTCAGAGAAATCATCTTCTTCTTTTACCAGCGTTTCTATCGTACGTCCATCACGTATAACCGTAATAGAGTCTGCTACGTAGCTTAATTCGTTTAATTTATGTGAAATAATAATACAGGTAATTCCATGCCCTTTAAGCTCCAGCATGATTTCCAGTAATTTTTTACTTTCTTCATCATTAAGTGCTGCTGTTGGTTCATCCAAGATTAACAGCTCTACCTTTTTCGCCATTGCTTTAGCTATTTCTATAAGCTGCTGCTTTCCAACTCCCAGAGAATTGACTAAGACATTGACATCTTCATCTCCCAAACCAACTCTTTCAAGCACTTCATGTGCCTTTTTTTTCGTCTGGGTCCAATCAATAACCCCTTTTACAGAAGTCTGTTCATTTCCTAAAAATACATTTTCCGCAACAGAAAGATAGGGACTTAAGGCAAGCTCCTGGTGGATAATAACGATACCCTTGGCTTCACTTTCCCTTATGTTGTTGAACTTACATGTTTCCTTGTTATAAACAATATCTCCCTCATAAGTTCCGGAAGGATGGACTCCTGATAAAACGTTCATAAGTGTAGATTTGCCCGCTCCATTCTCTCCGCATAACGCGTGAATCTCTCCGCGCTTCACTTTTAGATTGACATCATCTAAAGCTTTTACTCCTGAAAAAGCCTTTGTTATGTGATTCATTTCCAATATATAATCAGACATCCGCATAACTTCCTTTCTGCTTATTCCTTAAAACTCTCATCTTTTAAGTTTAAGAGGGCGGCAACACTTTGCCGCCGCCCACTTTTATATTTCAGCCTGAGAAACAATCCTATTATTCAGCTAACTGATCTGGTGTGTAGTATCCACCATCAACAATGATTGACTGATAGTTATCAACATCAACAGCTATCGGTGTACATAGATAAGAAGGTACTACAAGTTTGTTATTGTTATACTGCTCTGTATCATTAATTTCCGGTACGCCGCCCTCAAGAACTGCCTGAACCATTGTTACACATTTATCAGCAAGGAGACGTGTATCTTTGTAGATTGACATTGTCTGATATCCACTGATGATATTTTTAACTGCCATAAGTTCAGCGTCCTGTCCTGTAATAACCGGCCAATCCTCGTCTAAAGAATAACCTGCACCTTCAAGTGCCGCTTTAATACCATATGCAAATCCGTCAAATGCAGAACAAGCAATATCAAGTTTATCATCTGCATAGAAGCCTGTCAGATAGTTTTCACAATTCTGCTGAGCAGTTTCCTGAGACCATCTTAAGATACATGTATCTTCAAAAGAGGTTCTTCCTGACTTACATACAAGTGTTCCATCATCTAAATAAGGTTGTAATACTTCGATAACACCATTGTATAACATAACTGCATTATTATCATCCGGTGAACCCATGAAGAACTCTATGGTATAAGATTCTCCAGCTGCCTGAGCTGCCGGTAAATCTTTCTTTTCTTCGATATATTTAGCGATTGCTGTTCCTACGCCTTTGTTATCAAATGTTGCATAGTAAGAAACTGCATCTGTATCCATGAGCAAACGGTCATATGCTATAATCGGAATACCTGCTGCCTTTGCCTGCTCTTCAACATTAACAAGTGCCTGAGAGTCAATGGATGCTATAACCAAACAATTTACTCCACTTGCAATCATATTTTCAATCTGAGAAACCTGAGCCTGCACATCATCCTCTGCATACTGAAGGTCTACTTCATAACCAAGCGCCTCTAACTTTGTTTTCATATTAGCGCCGTCATTAATCCATCTTTCTGAAGACTGGGTCGGCATTGCCACTCCCACCTTATTTGCTCCTGATGCTACCTCTGCTGCCGGAGCTTCTGCTGCTGGTGCTTCTGCTGCCGGAGCTTCTGCTGTCTCTACGCTATCCGTTGTAGCCGCAGGTGCTTGTTCTGCACTGCCACATCCAATGAATAATGTTGATACCAATGCTACACTAAGTAAAGCGCTTAAAAATTTTCTTTTCATGCCTTTTCCTCCCTATTCATGCATTTGATTAGCTTGTATTCACAAATCCATCCACTTATATGGCTTTATGTGCTAATTGGTGAAACTATTAATGTTATTATGTAGATTTAATTTAAAACTTGATTTTTTCTTTGTTATTTTTTGCCAATTTGTTTATTTATATTTCGTTTTTTTGTACATTTTTATCGCGAGCTCGTCTTGTGTTTATATATTATGCTATGTTTTATCTTTTGTCAATATGTTTTTATATGTTTTATGCACAAAACAATACAACATTTTTTAACTTGTATTCATACAACCAGTCATTTTATGACGCTAAAAAGGCGTTGCAACATTAGCAACGCCTTATAAACAATAATATTATTCATTTAAATTTTTAACGGAACTGCGATATGATAATTTCGCATCAAATTCGTAAGTACCATCATAAGATGGATTATTAATGAGGGCTATAAGATTCTTAACTACCTTTTCACCCAGCTGACCCATGGGGTGAATTACGGAAGTAATCGGCGGATCACTTAATATCGTCAGATCAGAATTATCCACACTTATTACGGAAATATCTTCCGGCACCTTTTTCCCTGCCTCTTTTATAATTTCTATCAAATCAAACGCCACCTGATCATTGTAAGAGAATATGGCTGTGCACCCCTGTAGTCTATCCATATATCTCTCTTTACATTTTGCAGGGTTTTTAAGATCATAGGTATCAATCCATATAAGTTTGGAGTCATCGATTGCTAACCCGCTCTCCTCCATAGCTGCCAAATAACCGGCATATCGCATTTGGCCTTGTCCATCGTCTAATTTAAAAATCCCGCCAATATCTTTATGTCCCATCTCAATCAAATACTTTGTTCCCACATATCCTGCGTCCTTATCGTTTAATGACACATGAGGTATATTCATCTCCCGATAACAGCTGTTAAAAAATATTATAGGAACTCCCTGCTCACTAAGCCTGCGGTACAAATCAATATTCGGATTAGGAATTCCGCTCTTTGTTGTCTCTGCAATAATTCCTGCCACTTCATCTTTTTCCAAAATATCTTCAAGAATCGTCTTTTCCCTGCTGTTTTGATTGTTCGTAAATGCAATTTGAACAGAATAATTATGCTCAAAAAGTGTATTTTCTATCCCTTGTATTATATTGGGAAATATGTATCCATCCACGTAAGTAGTAATCACCGCGATTCTGGTTTTATCTTTTAAACCATTCCTTCGTCTGTCTTTTACATAGGTACCGCTTCCCTGAACTCTCGTAAGCAGCCCTTCCTCTTCCAGCAATGCAATGGCATGTCTCACTGTCTGTCTGCTAATCCGGAACATATCGGTCAGCTTATTTTCAGAATAAATTTTTTGTCCCGGCTCAAAAGTTCCTATATTGATCTGATCTTTCAGCCAGTTCACCAGTTCCATGTATTTTAACTGATTTTTACTCATCTTCATTATCCTTTTCATCTGCGGAATCTTCATCTTGGGCTCCACTGGTGTATTGCCCTTTTATCAGTGAATATCCGGAATGTACCAGCAATATTACAGCAATAATACCAAAAATCACAACGGCTGCTATATAGAATGCTAACTCCATTCCTGTATATTTATGCAAAGCATCCTGTAACATATATATGGTATAAAATAAATACAATCCCACAGCAATTCTTAAAATCAGCGATCGTATTGTTGGCAGAACTTTTCTATTTTTATCATCATTCATCTCAATAACACCTTTCCGCAGCCCGCAGTCTTTAATTAGTATAGTAAACTTTATAATATACTTATATCATAATAGGGCTTTCTTGAACTCTCTGTCAATGAAATTCATTTTTCTTTTTATATTATCATATATTAGGAAAAACAGTATCGGGTAATATTCTTGTTAAAATTTAAAAATTATTCTTCCTCCCTTAAGAAAAAAATAGTCATAATAACTGCACTTCTTTTTTCATTTATGCTGGGGACTTTCCTTTTTCTCCAAACAGATTCTCATGTTTTCAGTAGCTTTTCTAAGAATTTTTTTATTTCTGAGCTGACCGGAAACACCTTAAATATGCACTATACCGTTGCTTCCCCTGCATCCTATGGAATAAATTCTTACACCGCGATTCTGCCAAGCTATTCAAAAGAAAACAGAGCAAATTCTATGGAGGAACTTACCAAATCTCTGGAATTGCTGCACTCTATAGATGCCCACAAGTTAAATCGCGAGGAGGAATACACGTACCAACTACTCCTTCCTTACTTAGAAAATGCAAGACAGGGAATGCTGCTTGGCTATTATGACAATCCTCTTTCTCCCTCCTCAGGGTCACAGTCACAACTCCCTATTCTACTTGCCGAATACACCTTTCGCAGCAAAAGAGACATCAAAGATTACCTTTCTTTGCTGGATCAGACAGACACCTATTTCGAAGGCATCAGCTCTTATCTGAAAGAGCAATCAGCAGCCGGTCTGTTTATGCCCGATTACTCCGTTTCTAAGGTTATCAACCAGTGCGATACCATTATGGATGCAGATTCTTTAGAAGAAGGGTCTCATTTCTTAAACACCACCTTTGAGGAAAGATTAGACTCGTTGCTGGCGGCCGAAATCATAACCGAAAAAGAGAAAGATTCCTATCTGTCTGAAAATGATCGCTTGCTTACCACGGTAATGCTTCCGGCTTATGAAAAGCTGGGAGATGATTTACTTCTGCTAGAAGGCAGCGGAAAAAATCAAAACGGATTATATTACTACCCTCAGGGGCGAGAATATTATTTATATTTATTACAGTCCAATACCGGCTCTTATCGTGATATTGAAGACATTAAATTGCTTCTGTTTGATGATTTTAGTTCTACTTTTGAGGGATTAAGAGTGTTAATTCAGAATAATCCCGGACTCATGCTGACACAAAATACTAAGACCAACGCCTTTGTTTACGAGATTCCGGGCGATATGCTTTCCAACCTGCAGCAAATGATGAGAGAAGACTTTCCTCCCCTTTCAGAGGTAGTCACGGATCAAGCCTTGCCCGTATGTAAGGTGAAATCTATCTCTAAGAATCTGGAGGAATATTGCAGTCCTGCTTTTTATTTGACTCCTCCGCTGGATGATATTCATGAAAATGTAATATATATTAATCAAAAAAATAATCCGAATGGCGTGGATCTGTATACAACCCTGGCGCATGAAGGCTACCCCGGTCATCTTTATCAGACTGTCTACAGCCAGCTTTATTTCAATAAAATGGATGTGAATCCTATCCGGTCTTTGTTATCTTACGGCGGCTATGTGGAAGGATGGGCTATGTATGTGGAATTGGAGTCTTATAACTACGCAAAAACTCTTATGAAGAAAACTTTGCCGGAAAGCGAAGCCCTTTATGAGTCCTATAAGCTGGATCGTCAAATACAGCTTTGTCTATATTCCTTATTAGACATCGCCATCCATTGCGAAGGTGCTACTTATCCTCAGGTACACAAAATGCTTGCTTCTGTGGGAATCACGAATTCCTCCACCACAAGAGCAATTTATGAATATATCGTAGAGGAGCCTACGACTTATTTAAAATATTATTTGGGATACTTAGAAATTCTACAATTGAAAAAAGAAGCGGTAAGACTTTGGGGAAGTACCTATAACGACCGACGCTTCCATCAATTTTATCTGGAAAGCGGCCCCTCTGACTTTACTAACTTAATAATGCAATTAAAGAAAACCAGAAATAAAGCTTCCTATCAATAAACCATTTAGAACCATATATAAACACAAAACAGCAGAAAAAGAAACATAGCAAACAAGAAAACTCCCCCTATGAGAAGGGCAGCAACCAAAGCATTGGCAATCAGCTTTCCCGTCTCCCTGGGAGTAAGTATTTCTTTTTGTTCAGAAGAGGCTCCGGAAGATTCCACATCTTCCGGTCCCTTTGTATACCACGGCATACCTTCCACGTTCATGTTTGCCACAGTAATATCTTTGTATTCTTCTAAGTCATCTTTCTTCTTTATGCCCATTATCAAACCTTCTGCGATAAACGCTTAGAAAATTAATTTAATATTTAGTCGTATAAGTGACATCTTACGATATGGCCGTTACCCATATCTTTTGCTGCCGGAATCTCCGTCTTACACCGCTCCATACATTCTTTACATCTTGTATGGAACTTACATCCTGACGGCGGATTCGCCGGTGACGGAATACTGCCTTCCAGAATGATACGTTTTAGCTTTGCCTCCGGGTCCGGTACCGGAATCGCACTAAATAAAGCCTTTGTGTAGGGGTGGAGGGGATTATTAAAGATATCCTCAGTCGCTCCTGTTTCTACAATACTGCCAAGATACATAACGCCCACCATATCTGAAATGTGCTCAACCACAGATAAATCATGGGAAATAAACAGATAGGTCAATCCGAACTTTTCCTGCAAATCTTTTAACAGATTGATAATCTGAGCCTGAATCGATACATCCAGCGCGGATACCGGTTCATCACATACTATAAATTCAGGATTCAGCGCAAGCGCTCTCGCGATACATATTCTTTGCCGCTGTCCACCGGAAAATTCATGAGGATAACGGTCTTTATGATATGCCTGCAGCCCGCAGGAGTTCATAATTTCTGTAATATAATCATCCAATTTATCTTGAGGAACCAATTGATGCTCTCTGACCGCCTCACCGATAATCTCACCTACCGGAAGTCTGGGAGATAAACTGGAATAGGGATCTTGAAAAATAATCTGCATCTTCGGACGAAGTGATCTCATTTCTTTCTTACTTAAAGCATTTACATCTTTTCCATTAAATAATATAGTTCCATCGGTTTTATCCAGTAAGCGGAGGATGGTTCTTCCTGTGGTGGATTTCCCGCATCCGGACTCACCTACCAGCCCCATAGTGGTTCCCTTTTTTATGGTAAAGGATACATCATCTACTGCTTTTACCTGTCCCACAACTCTGGAAAATACACCACCCTTAATTGGAAAATACTTTTTCAAATGAGATACTTCAAGAATGTTTTCATTTTTAACAGTCATTCTTACTGCACCTCCTTTTCATAACGATAACAGCTCACCTCATGGGTAGGGCTTAAGGAAATATGCGCAGGATATTTACCTTGACAGGCCTCTACACACATCTCACAGCGATCTCTGAAATAACAGTAATCGGGCATATTAACCGGATTAGGTACTTGACCGGGAATACTATAAAGCCGATCCACCTGTTTGCCTACTACCGGCTTAGAAGCCATAAGTCCTATGGTATAGGGATGCTTTGGATTCTTGAATATTTCTTCCACAGTTCCCTTCTCTACCACACGACCCGCATACATAACAACCACATAGTCTGCCATCTCTGCAATCACGCCAAGGTCATGGGTAATCAGCATAATACTGGAATTAATTTTATCTTTTAAGTCCCGAAGCAAATCAAGAATCTGTGCCTGAATTGTCACATCCAGCGCTGTCGTAGGCTCGTCCGCAATGATAAGTCTGGGGTCACAGGCAAGTCCCATGGCAATGCAGACTCTCTGACGCATACCACCGGATAATTCATGAGGATACATTTTATATACACCGTCACAATTTGCAATACCTACCAACTCCAGCATTTCAATGGTACGTTTCTTCACTTCCTCTTTACTCATCTTCGGATTGTGAAGGGCAATGACTTCATCCACCTGCATACCGATACGAAATACAGGATTTAAGCTTGTCATTGGCTCCTGAAAAATCATGGACATATAATTACCGCGTAATTTCTGCATCAAATCTGTGGGTGCATTTACTACATTAATCGCTTCTTCTCCGGTATTAAATCGTATCTCACCTTTTACAGTCTGTCCCTGGGGACGTTGTACCAGCTGCATCAGGGAGAGACTTGTTACGGATTTCCCACAGCCGGATTCTCCAACAATTCCTACTGTTTTCCCTTGAGGAACATCAAAAGAAACACCATCCACGGATTTAACAGTCCCTATATCTGTAAAAAAATACGTATGAACATCGTCAAATTCTACTACGTTTTCTTTATTTTTCATTGTTGTCACATATTCTTCTTTGGGAATATGTTTTCTCTTACGCTTTTTCTCTATCTCATTGGTTATTTTTTTATTCGCCTTAGTAATTTCTCTGGATTCTTTGGCAGAGATATAATTTGCATCTTTAGTACGTTCTTTGTTTAAGAAACTCATCTGCCTCACCTACCTTTTCATTTTAGGGTCAAACGCATCACGAAGACCATCACCAACAAAGTTAAAACCAAGTACGGTTATCAAAATAAGAAGTCCTGCCGGAATCCATACAAACCAGTAATTAGTCATAACAAATATATCATTGACTGAGTTAATAATATTCCCCCATGAAGCATATGGGAATTTCACACCGATACCAAGGAAGCTCAGGGTCGCCTCCATAATAATAATCTCACCAAGTCCCATAGTTGCAATAACAACAAGGTTGGGAATGACATTGGGTATCAGATGCTTAAAGATTCTTCTGGATACCCGGATACCTGTCGCCTCCGTAGCTACCATAAACTCCTGCTCTCTAAAAGAGAGAATCTGTCCGCGCACCATTCTTGCAATCTGGGGCCAGTTAAGCAATCCTAAGATAGCACAGAGTAAATAAATACGAATTCTGGGATCAATCTGATAATAATCCATAATGGAACCCACAATAATATAGAGGGGCATTGCCGGGATACAAATAACAATATCCACAACACGCATCAAAAGTGTATCAATCGTCTTACCAAAATATCCGGCCACTCCACCAATAACCACACCGATGAAGATCTCAATGGCAATTGCTACAAAACCAATCAATAAGGAAATTCTTCCCCCATACATCAATCTGGTGAGTACATCCATTCCATGTCCATCGGTACCCAGTAAATGTTCCTTGTTGGGTGATGCAAAATCATCGTTTAACTGAGTGATCTGCTCGGAACGAATCTTATACTCATTTCCTTTTACTTCCACCTTATAGTCAATGGGATCTCCATTTTCTTTTGTATATTCAATTAATGTCTCATCTGCCAGTACAGCCTCCTGTACCATTCTGATAAAATGAAGCGGAAGGGCATCATTGCCCACCGGACGTACTGCATAGGAAGAAACAATCGCGTATTCCTCTCCGTTTAAACTGATGAACCCTGTATTTTCTTCTATTTCCATCTCATACGTATTTCCATCTGCTGTAAAAGAAGTACGATTATCATTTAACGCCTTTTCCGCATTTAGTTTAAACTCATAAGAAAGAGTCACTCCGCCCTCTGCACTGAAGACTTTTTTGCCCGCAAGTGCCACCCTGTCTATCTCGGAAATCTCACTCTGCTTCCCATTTTTCAGTGCAATCTGGTATAAATTTTCATTCTCTTTAATCAATGAATACGTTACATCTTTTGCTTCAAAGGTATCCTCACCATTATTGATAGCAAGTATCATCTTTGCCCCTGCAATGGAAGGAAAGTCCTTGCCTTCTGCGTTGGTAAATAAAAAGTCCTTATTTTCAGACATCATGGCGTAATCTTTTAAAATAATATCGTTTTTCCTGAAAACCTCTGATTCACCATGGGGTGTCAGCATTCCTCCGATAAAAGAAAAAATAAACATTGTTACAAGAATGACAAGTCCTATCATAGCTAATTTATTTCTAAAAAAACGTTTCGCCACAAGTGTGCCCGGGGAAAGTACTTTTACTCTCTGCTCATCATCAAGTGCTACGGAAGTACTGACATGGTCAGAGTCTTTTTGTTGTAATTTATTATTTTCGCTCATACTTCTCTCAGTCCTCCTATTAATTTACTCTGACACGAGGATCCACAACCGCATATAAAATATCTGCAATCAGTGTCCCTGCCAGTGTCAGCATTGCTAAAAACACCATATAA
Organism: uncultured Kineothrix sp.; assembly: GCA_964463365.1. Taxonomy (GTDB): domain Bacteria; phylum Bacillota; class Clostridia; order Lachnospirales; family Lachnospiraceae; genus Kineothrix. The sequence continues at coordinate 13,205 of CAYXCV010000008.1, read as the reverse complement.
AACATGGTAAACGGAATATCGCCCTGTACCAGACATTGGTATGAGGTATACCCAATACCCGGAATCTGGAATAGGGTTTCTGTAATCATAGCTCCTGCAAATAAGGTAGGCAGAGAGCTTCCCAGCAACGTAACGATTGGTATCAGAATATTGCGGAATGCATGATAATTGATAACCTTGTTCTCAGAAAGTCCTTTCGCTCTTGCGGTACGGATATAATCGGAGTTTAATACCTCCAGCATGTTCGTACGTGTATAACGCATTAAGTTTCCTACACTTACCACAGTCAGTGTAATAACCGGAAGCAGCAAATGTTTTCCCATGTCCATAATTTTTCCAAAGGGCGAAAGCTGTTCGTGCATTCGTCCCACAATTCCATATAAATCAAACCATCCCAGATTGATAGAAAATACCCATTTTAACAAGGTAGCAATAAAGAACGTAGGCAAAGAGATACCTATCAGCGCGAATACCGTTACCGCATAGTCTGTCTTGCTGTATTGCCTTCTTGCCGATAGAATTCCTAAAGGTATGGCAATCATGACCTGTAACACAAAGGATATTCCTGACATGGCAAAAGAATACCAGATAACATCTTTAAACTTCTCCGTTACCGGTTTATTCCATACCCAGGAATCTCCGAATTCGCCCCTGACCGCATTAGAAAGCCACTTCCCATAGCCTTGAATGATATTTCCATCCAACCCATAGGAACTATTCAACTGTTCTAACAATTCGTCGTATGGTTTCGCACCTGCCTTCTGTGACATCTGTCTTGCTTTGCCCTCCACATAGGAAGTCGGCAGGCACCGCTCTATCGAATAAATGATAAAAGAAACAAAAAACAGTATGACAATACTCAGTAAAAGTCTCCTGACCAAAAATTTCTTCATTTTAATTTCCATGCCTTTCCGTAATCTTAATTAATCTATATAAAAACATTCTAGTTCTAAAATGCTTAATTTTCAACTTAATATTCAAAACTTGAGCCCGCCAATACCTAGCGGGCCCAAATAGTTCACTTACTATAGCTCCTTGGAGATATCTTAGTTCATTTCAAAATTCTCAATTTCTTTCCACCATTTATAATATGTGGTTACACCAGGTGTAAAGGTATCTTTATTAATACGTTCCGGACTGTAAATAATGGAGTTCTGTCTCTGGTAAACAGGAATTTCCACAGCCCAATCCATAATAATGTTCAGACATTCTTTGTAGATCGATTTACGGTAGCTCTGATCCGCACTTGTTCTTGCATCCATAATATAAGCATCTAAATCTGCATCTGCAATATGATAATAGTTACTTGAAGGGCTTTCACTATGGTATAGCTGGTACATATCCGGATCCGGTGTTGCCTGCCATGCCGCTGCCCAAAGCTCTTGTGTGCCTGCATTATTTTTATCCCACATAATGTTTGTATCTGTAGGGTCATTAATTTCTAAGGTAAATCCAATGGTTTCCAGTGCTGCTTTTGCATCTGTTAAAATCGCAAAGCTTGGATGGTCACCTTTACCGTCACCGCCAACAATCACTTCGTAGCTTAACTTTGCACCATCTGGAGCCGTTGTTAATTTACCGTCAGCTACTGCATAGCCTGCAGCTTCAAAGAAACCAAGAGATGTTTCTAATGCTTTGGCATATTTATCCTCTGCGCTCATACTATCGGTATAGATGGGATTGCCATCTACATCTTTAGAGTAAGCAACTTCGTATCCTTCGTCAGACTTCTGAGGCGCTGCCCAGGAAGTATTGGATATCGGGTAGTTAAGAACACTTGCTGCATCTCCATAGTAAGAATCAATTGCTACATCGCGGTATATGGAGAGTACCGTTGCAATGGCTTTTCTCAAATCCTTGGACTCCTCTGAATCAGGAACGCCGCCTACATTAACCGTATTGGCATTCAGTCCGATGAATCCATATCCTAAGTTATCCACACGGTTTGTGATAATAACATCGCCGTCCAGCTCACCGGTACCGTTAATCTCACCAATCTGCTCAAATACTTTCTTGCTTCCATCCGGATTGGTAAGATCGATGGTTCCCTGTTGTACACCCGGAACCATATCAGAATCGTCGGTTTCTTTAAACTGAAGATTTTTAATTTTTGGAGCACCTTTATAGTAACTGTCATTTGCTTCAAAATAAACTACTTTATTGTCATATTTAATAAATTTATAAGGACCGGCTCCCATAGGTGTCGTAGTCTTATCTTTAACGATACTTAAATCACCTCTTGGGAATCCAAACTGGTTATTGTCATAATCATACTGCGCTTTATCACCATAATAATGCAAAGGATTAATGGTATAGTCATCCGTAAACACATAAATGGCTGCTGCATCAAAACCATTGATGGTTAAAGAAACTTCATAATCATTAATTTTCTGAATACCTTCAATATTAGGTACTTCTTCGCCTTCTCCTGCTGCTACCTTTGCTTCAATGAGCTGTTTCTCTGCCATAGAATATACATCCGCATCAAAATAGGTATCATCTCCTGCATAGTTGCTTGCAAGTGTCCGGTAATCTGATCCATACATTGCAATAACATCACTTACAATCGTATCGTAATCTTTTCCGTCTGCACTATAAGATTCATCGGTTGCATAAGCTAACACGAAGAATTCCTCCGCAGAATCCATACCCTGCGACTCATAGTTATCCTCACACCAGCCTTTTTCTTCTGTTAAAATAGGTGCGATGATATTCTCAGAAATTGCTGTCTGCAAAGCTTCCGGCATTTCTTTTATATATGCTGTTACATCATCAGCAGTTACACTATCCGCCGCTGTCGAGTTTGCCTGATAGTTCTTAAGACCTATAATCGGTAAAGTATTCATTACATTAAATCCATCATAGCTTGGATCCAAATATACATACATGGAAAAGATAACATCATCTGCGGTAAGAGGTTCCCCATCGCTGAACGCAATGTCATCACGCAGCTTAAAGTTATAAGTGGTGGTATCGTCATCATTTTGTATGATGGCAATATCCGCTGCTGTTGTATAGGTATAGTCTACCCCATTATAAGGAATGGTTTCACCTTGTGTACCATTCATAATTACTGCTCCTGAACGGTCAACTTCCGCAAGTGCTACCTGTGTCATGAGAGCAACTTCTCTGTCATAGTCTGTTTCAGTAAAAAATGTGCTGAATTTCTCACTGAAATGGTTGTATCCCACTACAAGCGGTGTATCGCTGCTTGCCTGAGAAGCACTTTCATCTGTGCTTTCCGTAGCATCTGCTGCTGGTTTTTCTGTTGTCTCAGTTGTCTTGCTTGTACCGCAGGCTGCTAACGTTCCTGCAACCATAACTGCTGCAAGCATAAGAGACAGAATTCTCTTCTTCATAAATAATCCTCCTTTTTATTGTCGTATACGATAATACGACTTTTTTATTTTAACATGACAGTAACTTGTATTCAATTTGTAAATCATACCAAAATACAAAGAAGTCCCTATTTATCTACGGGGACTCCATCATCATGCCTGCATATAATAACCCTTTTCTTCAATTTATGCAAGTACTTATTATGTATCATTATGCAAGTAAATAATACAATATTTACGCATAAAAATACAACTTCTTGCATAATATTAATCTGTTTTTTGTTAATAAAAATAAATATAAAATCTGCTATGCATAAATATGAGGAAAGAAATATTATCCCCGTACAACTTCGCTTCATTCTACCAATGGATTTGTCGTAAGTTACGCGCTCCATCTTCTCACTGATATTTCTTAGCGAAAATGTTCCTATTATTAAATATACAATCGGAAGGAATAAAAATGCATAAGGAACCGCAATGAAAAAATTACGATTCCCGCTATTATTTACTAGTCCTGCTGCCAAAAACAGTGCTAAACAGACAAAACAGAAGATTATATTATTTATAAAAATTTTATATTTATCCTTAGTATCCATAGATATAATATAGTATTCTCCTGTGTATCGGTATATTTTGTTCTGTTTACCGTCTTTTTTATTTGATTCTATTACATATTCTTTGTGATATTTTTTCAACTTTACTCCATCTTACTTTCCAGTTTTTCGATGATATTTCTTATGCATCCATCTTCAAAAGGACTGTCCAGCCCTACTTCCTTCACCATATTTGTGTAAAAGTCTTTGGCTGATAATCTGCAAAGCTTTAAGTAGCTTTCCCATGCCGCATGATAATCATCTTCCATTTTTGCTTTATATTGAATGGCACAGGTTTGGGCAAGGCAATAATCAATATAGTAGAAGGGATAATCATAAATATGCAGTTGTTTCTGCCAAAATCCACCCTTACTGAAAAATGCATCCTCTTCATAATCCATATGAGGGCGGTAAACCTTCTCCAAATCCAGCCATGCCTCACGCCTCTTGGCAGGAGTCAGATTGGGATTCTCATACACGATATGCTGGAATTCATCCACCATACAGCCATAGGGAATAAAGGCAGCCGCATCTTCCAAATGCATATTCAAATAATCCTGGGCTCTGTCACCAAAAAATAACCCAATCCATTTTTCTGCAAAGAACTCCATGGACATAGAATGAATTTCTGCGGTTTCCATTGTAATATCTCTGTGTTCCTGTATAAGGTCTTTGCCTGATAAATATCCCTGAAAGGCGTGACCGCATTCATGGGTGATAACATCCACATCTCCGCTGGTGCCATTAAAGTTAGCAAAGATAAACGGAGAACCATATTCCGGCAGATATGTCATATATCCGCCTGCCTTTTTCGTCTTTCTTCCGAGTACATCAAAAAGCTCATTCTCAATCATATAGTCAAAGAACTCTTTTGTTTCCGGGGACATTTCCGAATACATCTTCTGTCCGGCAGCCATAATCTCCTCCGGAGTACCTATAGGCGCTGGATTCCCATTCAGGAAATATACTCCCGCATCCATATAAGATAATTTCTCAAGTCCCAGCCTTTTCTTCCTTCTCTCATGCATTTTCTCTGCAAAAGGAACAAAATATTCTTTGATCTGATTTCGATAGTTTTCCACCATCTCTTTATCATAAGAATTACGCTTCATCCGATAATATCCGAGCTCCACGTAGTTATTGTATCCCATTTCCCTGGCTTGACTGGTTCGGTTCTTAACCAGTTTATCATAAATTTCATCCAGTTCATCTTCTACCGACAAAAAGAAGGCACTATACTTTTCATATGCTCTTTTTCTTATCTTCCTATCACTATGAGTTAAATATGGTCTTAACAAAGAGAGATTAAGAGTTTCTCCCTCCCAATCAATCTTCGCCGATGCAATCAGCTTATCGTATCTGCTCGTCAGTGCGTTCTCTTCCTGCATATAAGGAATCAGCTTCTCATCAAAGGACTTCATCTGCAGTTCTATATTTTTAAAAGCAACTTTTCCTATTTTCTCTTCCAAAAACAAACGGTAAGGGGAATGATACATTCCTTGCTGATATTCTACATTCAGATTCGCAAGCTTAGGCTGTATCTCATCATAATAATCCTTTTCCGCATTGTAAAACGCATCGGTTGTATCAATATCATGTCTGATACTGGCAATGGTCATTGTCGTATCTATCCGGTTGGTAAGTGTATAATATTTCTTGTGAGTTTCGAATTGCTCTTCTCCGCTTTTTCCATTTTTGAATTCTTCGATTATCTTCCGAAAATCTTTCTCTACTTCCTCAAAGCCTATTCTCTCATAAGGCATGTCTTTGAACTTCATATTAATCTCCATTCTGCCAACGTCTGTAAGGTGTTTTCTCCCTACTATTTCCAATCTTATATATTAGATTTCCACAAATCATAGTTTTTTACTCTTGTTTTTAAAAAAATCAATTAAATTTAAAAGAGCTTTTTCAAGCACTACTTTCTCTTCCTCGCTGAGTCGTGCAACAACAGCATCTATCATCTCTTCATGGAAGTCCTGATGATGCTTGTGCGCCTTCTTTCCTTTTGGAGATAAAGACACTAAAACAACACGCCTGTCTTCTTCGCTTCTTACACGATCCACAAACCCTTTCTTAACCAGGCTATTCACCGATATCGTTAACGTTCCGGTGGTTACCCCTAAGGATTTGGCAACAGCAGTCATATTCTTTGCACTGCTGGAACCGATTGCTTCGATAACATGCATGTCATTCGTCGTTACATTTTTATATTCTTCTGTTTGTATTGCCCGTTCCTCAATATCATTAATATTGCGGAATAAATTCACAAGTATTTTATTCAGTGTATGTTTAATTTCCACCGTATCACTCTCCGTAACTATTAGTGTATTCAGTATATCACGGAGCTTCTTTAATGGTCAATTCTTCTGTTTCTAATTCCTCGATTTCCAGAAATTTTTTTAGCATAGATTCCAGAACCTCATCCACTTCTATACATCCCATTTTCTCATATACTTCATCTTCCCGAGTAGAAACTAAAAAGACTTTTCCGGATACCTGGTCTTTTAACACTCTGCACTGAGTTTCTATGAAAGTATAACGGTGACCTGTTACTTTATTACAAACAACAAAGGTTCCGTTTCTGCCCACCTCAACGCTATAGTAATGGGAAGTTATTTCCGTATGTATAATTTGTTCCCTGATTCGAAAACGAAGATTTCTCAGCCTCTTCGCTTTTTCTCTTTTCTTTTTATCCCGTCTCTGTCGATATCTTTCCTGTTCCCGAATCCTATCCCTCATATCCTGAATTGCCAAATCCACACTTTTCATCATCTTATCCCACTGCTTCTCAGTGAAAGTACTGCCACCCATAGGAGTTGAAACTTCACTTTCGCCGCCTCTGACTATGTCGGCAGCTAACTCCTTTCTTTTGGCAACGATATCCAGGAAGTTCTCGTTCAGATCTTGATTACTTAATAATTCCTTACCCGGAGATACATTAGCTTTGTTTAAGCAAAAGTCTGTATGTGCATTTAATATTTTATTCATACCCATACCCCACCTTTCTGTTACGTTGCCGACTTCTCCTTATTACCCAGATGCTCAACGAGATCTTCCGTAAGCATATCCAGCTGACTGTCTGTTAGTATATTGGAACGATCTTCGGCTTTATTCTCATAGCCAAGAAAGCCGTCTGCCTTATTACTTTCCTTACTGGCTGCTTCCGCACTGGCCGCATCGGCTGCATGTTCTTCGTCGGTACTTTTTCCGATGCCATCTTCCATATCTTCGATTTCTTTTTCCATTTCCTTTATTTTGGCATCCAGTCTGAGTGCGCGCATTATTCGATTAATATCTTCCGGCGAAAACATTTTTATGGCTTTCTGAAGATCATCCAGATTATCTCTGTTCACCATAAGACATCCGCCTTCAGACATTGGAATACGAATGACATCATCGGGATTACTCATATCACCCAGATATAATTGTCTTTTTAAATCATGAAAATGAAACACGACTCCGTTATATTCTATTACTCCATTTTCATTAGCAAGGTAAGAGTAAGGAGCTCCGTTGTGTTTATCAGGCACCCCGGTGACCGAGCGCATTTCTGTCTCTGGCTGCTTTACATCGATATCCGCTACTTCCGCAGCCTTTGTATTGTAATAATAAGGCTGTGAATTTAATTCTCTTCCTATTATCATTTTAATACCTATGCCTTTCCAAAACCTGCAATTGTTTCATAAGCAATTCTTTCGATGGGATTCCTGTTTTTCACAGTTACTTTATCACCATCAATCAAATATGCCACTTCTCTCCCATTGTCATATTTGGCTTCTATATAGATTCGATCTTTTCCGTCAACTTCTTCCAGCTTTGCTTTCAAAGTAAAGCCTTCTAATACGTTAATATCTATTTTATCACACTGATTATAAGAAATATTTCTTACCGGAGTACTTTCTGCAGACCATAACTTTTCCGCATTGTCCATATGTACGATTGCACTATTTATTCCGGCCTGTACCAGTGTCCGCTTTGTCTTTTCACCGCACTCTCTATATTCTTCCTGCACCGCATTGACGCCGTTTTCCGTCAGGTTCTTATGAAAACTATCCTTAAAGCTTTCTTCCTTCTTCTTTTGCTTATCCGCCGCCTCTATATTTCCGCCTGCTTTATTAAATTCTCTTATCTTATTGTGAAATCCATTAATCTGCATCCATGCCACCTTCTTTCACAGTCTTTTCCAATTTTTCCTTTATCATTTCTCTGCCTCGCCGCAGCCTTGTCTTAACCGTACCTTCTTCCATTTCCATAATTTGTCCGATTTCTTTAATGGAGTAATCTTCATAGTAAAATAAGTATAATGGATTACGATATTTTATAGGCAATTCCATTACATGCCAAAGCGTCTCATCCTCTACCGGATAGGGCAGATTAAAATGCTTCATTTCCTTTTCCGGCACTTCATCAAATGCAACTGTTTTTGAATACCATGCACTCTTTTGCATATCATAGCAAATATTGATTGCCACCCGGATAAACCATGCTTTTTCATGCTCTTCATTCTGAAATTCCGGCTGCGTATTTAAATATCTGACACAAGTTTCCTGTACTACATCTTCCGCATCTGCCTTGTTTTTGACATTGGAAAAAGCTACCCGGTAAACCATGTCTCTATGCCTTAACAGCGGATTTTCCGCTTCACTTACATCCCTTCGCATTTTGTGCCCATGCCTTTCTTATAATAGTAATACGAACCAGAAGCCCAAAAAGTTTCATTTATCTGTATTTTATTTCGGCTTTTTTTACATAAAATGTAGCTATTAAATCCAACAAAGGGCCTACCGTTTCCGATAGACCCTTCGTTCTTAATTATCTTAATATATTTTAGTAATATTAATTCTGTCCATAATACGCATTGGCACCATGTTTTCTAAAGTAATGTTTATCCTGAAGCTCTATGGGAGCAGGTGATACTTTGGGATTAATTTCCTCACACCGAGCTGCCATTTTAGCGACTTCCTCCAGTACCACTGCATTGTGTACCGCATCATGGGCATTTTTCCCCCAGGTAAAGGGGCCATGATTCTTACAAAGCACTGCCGGAACCGCTTCATAGTCTTTCTCAGCAAAGTACTCCGCAATGAGAAGACCTGTATTACTTTCATAAGCTCCATTTATCTCTTCTTTTGTCAGACATCTTACGCAGGGAATCTCTCCGTACATATAGTCTGCATGGGTCGTCCCGTAGCAAGGAATGCTGCGTCCTGCCTGCGCCCAACTGGTTGCCCAAGAAGAATGGGTATGAACGATTCCACCGATATTAGGAAAAGCCTTATACAATTCCAGATGAGTGGGTGTATCCGAGGAAGGATTATACTTTCCTTCCACCCTGTTCCCATCCATATCCACGACAACCATATCCTCGGGCGTCAGTTTGTCATATTCTACGCCGCTAGGTTTGATAACAAAGAGCTGTTTTTCCCTGTCAATTCCGCTTACGTTTCCCCAAGTAAAAGTGACAAGTCCATACTTTGGTAATAACATATTGGCTTCATATACCTGTTTTTTTAATTCTTCTAACATATATTCATTTCCTCTTTCCGTACTTTTTTGATACGGTTATTTCACACAATCTATAGCTGCATGCTCTATTGGGAATCCCGCTTTATAACTTTCAATAAAGGCTTCAAATCCCTTAACATCCGCGGCATCGGGTTCCATTTTTATTCCTTTATTTCCGGCAAACACTTTCTTATTTAAGTATTCAGACAATGTTTCTCCTTCTTCTTTATCTCTCATAAAGGCTGCAAGTACTGCAATTCCCCACGCACCGCCTTCGCCTGCTGTTTCCATAACCGAAACCGGCGTATCCATAGCAGCCGCAAGAATTCTTTGTCCCACACCTTTTGTTTTAAAGAATCCCCCGTGTCCGAACACTTCATCTACCTTTACTTTTTCTTCTTTAAATAAAATATCCAAACCTATTTTAAGTGCTGCCATTGAAGAATATAAATGTGTTCTCATAAAATTTGCAAGGTTAAATTTACTGTTTACTTCCCTTACGAACAACGGGCGTCCTTCTTCGAACCCGGTAACCGGTTCTCCTGAGAAATAACAATAGGACAATAAGCCTCCGCAATCTGCGTCACCTTCCAGTGCCTTGTTATATAAAGCACCAAAAAGCTGGTTCATATCCACTTTCATTCCCATGGTTTCCATAAATTCCTTGAATATATTAACCCATGCATTGATATCAGAAGTACAATTATTACAATGTGCCATTGCTACCAAACTGCCGTCCGGTGTGGTAACGAGATCTATTTCCGGATACACTTTTGATAATTCTTTTTCCAGTACAATCATTGCAAATACGCTTGTTCCGGCAGACACATTTCCTGTTCGTACCGCTACACTGTTGGTTGCCGCCATACCTGTTCCCGCATCACCCTCCGGTGGACACACGAAAGTTCCAGCTTTCAGTTCTCCTGTTTTATCCAGTAGTTTTGCACCTTCATCGGTTAAGGTTCCTGCCAGTTCACCTGCCACAAGAACTTTGGGCAGAATGTCACGAAGCTTCCAGGGATATGACTTACTTTGTACAAGTTCATCAAATTGGTCTATCATACCTGCATGAAAATCTTTTGCATCCGTATCAATGGGGAACATTCCGGAAGCATCTCCAATGCCTAGCACCTTCTGTCCGGTTAGTTTCCAATGAATATATCCTGCCAGTGTTGTTATAAATGCAATATCTTTTACATGCTCCTCTTGATTCAAAATTGCTTGTCTTAAATGTGCAATACTCCATCTTTGAGGAATATTATATTGAAATAAATCAGTAAGCTCCGAAGCTGCTTCCCCGGTCATTGTATTTCTCCATGTCCGGAAAGGTACAAGAAGTTCCCCTGCTTTATCAAAAGCCATATACCCATGCATCATCGCACTGAAGCCAATGCTTCCCACCTGCTGAAGGGGAATACCATATTTGCTTTTTACATCCCCCGCCAGATCTTCATAACTGGTCTGCAACCCTTCCCATATATCCTCAAGGCTATAAGTCCAGATATTATTTTCGTATTTATTTTCCCATTCATAACTGCCGGAGGCAATCGGTGAGCTATCTTCTCCGATTAAAACTGCTTTTATCCTTGTAGAGCCGAACTCAATTCCAAGAGCTGTTTTACCGTTTAAAATCATTCCTTTTATATCCTTCATATTGCTTACCATACCTTTCCATGTCCCAATACATACATTTTATTCTTATCTGAATGCCAGTCCATTCCATCTTAACTCATTTTTAAAATTTCTAATGGTTGTGTCCTTGTCAATGATAACACTTTCGATTCCCATTGCTGCCGCCCAGTCTTCCATCTGCTCTACACTCAAGTCATAGGAGAACGCCGTATGATGTGCTCCACCAGCAAGTATCCATGCTTCCGCTCCTACTTTAAGATCCGGCTGAGGTGTCCAGAACGCAGTAGCCACCGGAAGTTTCGGCATCGGTTTTTCTACTTTCTTACAGTCCACTGCATTGATAATCAAACGGAATCTATTTCCCAAATCAATCAAAGATGTAGCAACAGCCGGTCCGGTCTTTGAGGTAAATACAAGACGGGCAGGATCTTCTCTGTCACCCATAGAGAGAGGGTTTACTTTGATTCCAATCTTGCCTTCTGCTATCGTAGGGCAAACCTCTAACATATGAGCCTGCAAGATTCCTTCTTTACCCGGTATCAGATTATATGTATAGTCTTCCATGAAAGAAGTACCCTTAGCATCTTTAACACCTGTTGTCATCATCTTCATCAAACGTACCATAGCAGCAGTTTTCCAGTCTCCTTCGCCGCCAAAGCCATATCCCTTTTCCATCAGCCTTTGAATTGCCAATCCGGGAAGCTGCTTTAATGTACCTAAGTCACCAAAGTGTGTTACAATCGCCTGATAATTTTTTTCTACTAAAAACTTTTCGAAGCCTATCTCGATTCCTGCCTGTACCGCTACATGCTTTCTGAATTCACCCTCATCTTGGCCTTCCAGAAGAATATCATAAAGGGAATAATACTCTTCTACCAATGCACTGATATCACCCTCCTTAACATCCTGCACATATTGATTAATCTCATTTACCGGGTAAGCATCCACTTCCCAGCCGAACTTAATCTGAGCTTCTACTTTATCGCCTTCCGTCACTGCAACATTTCTCATATTATCTGCAATCCTGCAGACACGAATATGGGAGGATTCCATAATACCAATAGCAGTTCTCATCCAGTCTCCCGTTTTCTTCTGCACTTCTTTGTCATTCCAATGTCCGACAACTATCTTTCTCTCGATGCCCATACGGCTTACAATATGGCCGTATTCTCTGTCTCCATGAGCAGACTGATTCTCATTCATAAAGTCCATATCAATGGTATCATAGGGAATCTCTTCGTTAAACTGGGTATGTAAATGCATCAAAGGCTTTCTATATTCCTGTAATCCGAGTATCCATGATTTTGCCGGGGAAAAAGTATGCATCCAAGTAATAACTCCTGCACATTCCTCATCCGCATTCGCTTCCTGAAATGTTCTTCTAATGGTCTCATTTGTTATAAGGGTTGGTTTCCATACAAGCTCAAATGGGAGTTCTCCTGATTCATTTAATTTATTTACAATAATTTTTGAGTGTTCCGCTACCTTGGCAAGACACTCCTCTCCATATAGGTCTTGAGAACCTGTACAAAACCAAAACTTGTAATTTTTTGCTGCTTTCATTTGATATCCTCCTATATCTGTTGTTAAGTTGTATTGCTTCTTCATAAGTTGTATTGCTTTTAATACTCCTTATGCCTTTTTAATATAGTTGTTTCCAAACTCATACTTATAGCTTTATATTATATATTATATGATAAATTGTCAATATGATTTGTATTAGATTATGAAATAGTTGTATTCTTTTATTAGTACATCTTTTTAATTGTCTAATACAAATCATAAATAAAGGAAATACAGTAAAAACTTGTATTTCCTTACCCTCAAATCTATTTATTTTTAGAATTCTGTTTAAATATATACATTCTCTCATCTGCTTTTTCTAATATTTCTTCTGCGCTTAGTTCATTATCTGTATCACAATCATAAATTCCATAACTGATACTCATTTTAAAATCCCGACTGTCTTCTAAGGATAATTGAGCCATTCTTAACCGTACTTGCTTCATTCTCATTTCCATATACTTATTTGAGTCGTCTTGCATAATAATAACAAACTCATCCCCGCCGATTCGACAAATCAAATCTTCTTTTCTAAAATGATTCCGCAGTACACTGACCGTCGTTAGAATAT
>CAYXCV010000007.1:45946-47963 GCA_964463365.1 uncultured Kineothrix sp. | reverse complement strand
GGTATCTCTAATACATTTACCGTTATCCCGGGAGCTCTTGGTAAAGAGGATAAAGTATTTGCAGGCGACCTTGATATAGATTTAGGAAATTAAGAAAACTAATAAACAAGTCAAAGCTTAAATGAAATATGATGGAAGGGATTTATTATGGATGAAAAGACAATGATTGACGATCTCGTTAAAATGTTGGATTCCGGTGTGATGCAGGGTGTTGGACACATAAATGTAGATGTTGATGATTCTCAAAAGGAGTCAAAGAACGTACAGACTATGGGTTGCACAGACTGCTCCAGAACCCCTTTGGCATGTAGCATTCCCACATTGGAACAGGGCTTGGATGACTATCGATTGAATAAGGAGGAAATTTAAAATGGCAACAGTAAATACAGCACAGGTTGATAACCTTGTATCATTATTAGATGGATATGCAGAAAAAGGTGGACATCACCTTAATATTAATGTTCTTAACAGAGACACCCTTTTGGATGCTCAGAAACATCCGGAGAACTATCCTCAGTTAACAATCCGTGTATCCGGATATGCTGTTAATTTCATTAAATTAACAGAAGAACAGCAGAATGACGTAATTTCACGTACATTCCACGAAACTATGTAATTTGATTGTAGTATATCAAAAGAGCTGCTTCACACCCGGAGATTGTGTGTGCGGCTCTTTTTATTAGAATTAGAAAGCAAAGGATATATAATTATGCAGGGAAGAATACATTCCATTGAAAGTTTTGGTACTGTCGATGGACCGGGTACAAGATTTGTTGTTTTTACACAAGGCTGTCCTCTCAGATGTGCCTATTGCCACAATCCGGATACATGGCCTATGGATGGCGGTAATCTTATGGAACCGGAGGAAATTTTTGAACAATACAGAAGAAACAAATCATTTTATAAAAATGGCGGGATTACGGTGACCGGTGGAGAACCACTGATGCAGATAGACTTTCTTATTGATTTATTTAAAATTGCTAAGAGCGAAGATGTTCACACATGCATTGACACCTCAGGCATTGTATACAAACCCGAAAATAAAGAACTGATTCAGAAGCTGGATACACTTATGGCTCTCACTGATTTGGTGATGCTGGATATCAAGCATATTGATTCGCTGAAGCATATGGAACTCACCGAACAACCAAATGAAGGTATTCTTGCCTTTGTCAGTTACTTAAACGAAAAACAGGTGGATATGTGGGTTCGTCACGTTGTCGTTCCCGGAATCACCGATGATGATAAATATCTATTTGATCTTGGTTATTTTATTGGACAATTTAGCAATGTAAAGGCTCTTGATGTACTTCCTTATCATACTTTAGGGGAAAGTAAGTATGAACAACTGAACATACCATACAAACTCTCAGGAGTTCCTGCTATGGATAAAGATAAGGTCGTAGAAAAAAAGCAAGTCATACTTGATGGTATAAAAAAGCGCCGGCATCTTAATCACTAAGTGTTTCCAATGTAACTTTTTCATATGGAATTCTTATGTATTTATTATCCAGTAATTCAATATCTTCCGGGAACTCTGTATTGAGTGCAATCCAACATGCCAGCTCCACAATTCCTCTGGCCTGCCCTTTGCTATCATTTAACACTGTTCCCGACATTTCTTGGTTAAGCACAGCACTTTTTCCCTCCTCTATCGCATCAATACCTAATATAATAGGCCAATTATCACTACCAGGAGTATATCCTTCATGTTTCAATGCATCAATAGCTCCTAATACCATATCATCATTATTGCCAATGCAGACTTCTATCTCACTTGGAAATGTTTTTAACCATTGGGTCATCTTTGTATAGCCTTGTTCCCGATTCCAGTTTGCGATCTCATCTGCCAGTTTTTCCACCTGAATACCGGATTCTGTAATACGATTAATGACGTGCATGGTTCTTACAAAGGAATCTTGTCTTGATGTCCAGCTTCACCTTCCAAAATTACATATTGTACAATACCATCACCATTCTTATCTACTGAATCAAAATCTTTTTGGCAGATTTCCAC
>CAYXCV010000007.1:0-45846 GCA_964463365.1 uncultured Kineothrix sp. | reverse complement strand
CAATACCATCACCATTCTTATCTACTGAATCAAAATCTTTTTGGCAGATTTCCACTAGATTCACACATATAATATCACAATCCTCTTTAATAAATTTTTCTACCTGATCATTTTGAATGGATTGATTGCCGCTGGCACTAAGAATATCAAAATAAATTGCAATGTCCTTATCTTTTTCTATTACTTTGGCATATTCTTGTGTTGCATGAATTAATTCTGAGATAAATGTATCATATTGACTATATAAACTAACTCCTATCCTGATAGCATTCTTATCCTCAGTTTTGCTTGGAATATTGGATTTTTCACAACCACAGAGAAATATAATGATTAATAATATAGAAATTCCTCTGATAATATTTTTAATATTTCTCATACCTTCCTCATTTCTCCACTGCTTTGGGCTATATTAGATGCTTATTCCACAACCGGAAATAGTAAACTTTGCATTTCTTCTTCATATAGATTATCATTGGTTACCAAATAATATTCACTCATAAACTCTGTATGATTCTTATTTTCATCTAGCAAATCCGCCATAGTAACAATACTGCTGTATCCCATATTAAATTCATTTAAAAAGACAATAGCCTCAATACTCCCTTCGTCCAGCCTAGAAACTATTTTCCGTCCGGAACCAATACCAAACAATTTTGCCTTTGGTGTAAACTCTTTGAAATAATCACTGCATTTTTCCAGGCTTGCTGTATCTAAGCACACTACACTGTCATAATGAGTAGACCAAAAAACATTACGTAAAATTTTTGGTATTCCTTCATTTTTTTCTGAGTAATATAAGTAGGTTATTTTCCCGTAATCTTCTATGGCTGCCTCTAGTCCGCGTTTACATTGTTGTTCATTTATTCTATCAACGGATTTCGTAAGAACTGCAATCTTTCGATATCCATCTTTTATAATTTTTTGCCCTAACAATTCTCCCATTTCATAATCTGAACTCTTCATATGAAAAGTATCATCTGTCCTTACACCATTTACCATTGTTATAATTGGTATTTGATCCCCAATATCAGATACATATTCCGCTAATACGGAAGAATCATCTGCCGCCAAAATAATTCCGTCCACACCATTAACCATCTCCCGCTGCAATAATAAAAGTTGTTCCTCCGAACTGCTTCCATCTAACAAAGAGATAAACTGCACATTGATGTTATAGTCCTTCTCTGCTTGTTCGATTCCGGCTTTTAGGTATTCCCAGTCCCCGACCCCGCCATCATATAACAAAACAGCTACCTCATACACTGTTTCCTTTTCTGATGGAAAAAACATATCATAGATAAAATATAATATAATAAACAGCAATACTGTCCCAAGCACTATATAAAAAATCCATTTCTTCTTCATTCCATCCTCCTATTTGCGCTGCAAAGTACATTTATACTATCCTGCCACGCCTTGGTAAATGAATAATTGCAGTAGTGCCCACATCCAGCTCACTCTCTATCCGTAAACCATATTCTTCCCCAAAATACAATTGAATTCGTTCATTGACATTCCTTAATCCTATTCCGGAACCCTTTTTACGTACCCTATTATTGTCAATTAACAGGCTGGAAACTATATCCTCCGGCATCCCTAATCCATTATCTGATACTTCAATATAAATATCATCCTCTATGGCATAAGCTTTCACTATAATTTCGCCATCACTCCCCATACCCTCCATTCCATAATAAATAGCATTTTCTATTAAGGGCTGAACAATGAGCTTTATTGTTTCGTATGGCTTAATATTCTCTTCTACATCAAATGTTACTTTAAAAGAATTTTTATATCTGTATTTCTGTATTTCTGTATAGCAGCTGGCATGTTGCATTTCCTCACCGATAGATATATTTGTTTTACCCTGATTTAGACTAATACGGAATAAATTTGCCAACGCAATCAGCATTGCTATAGAATCTTCATATCGTTCACTTTCTACCATATATATAATAGAGTCCAAGGTATTATATAAAAAATGAGGATTTATTTGTGATTGCAGTGCATCTAACTCATTCTTTCTCTTTACTTCTTGTTCCTTAACTCTTTCTTCCATTAGTCTCCGCATTTGCATAATCATATCTAGTATCGTCTTACCTAAATGCTGCACCTCATGAGAACCACCTATAAAAATACTTGGCAGAGCATTATCATTATCTATTTCTTTTACAGAATCATCCAATTTACGTAAGGGTCCTGTAACCATAGTAGAAATAAAATAATTAGTAAGTGTGATAATAACTGCCATTAACGCAACTACAATTAACCATAAATTTTTACTTTTTTCAAAAGTAGGAGACATATTTTCTACCGGAGTTACACTTACTACCTTCCAGCCTGTATATCCTACTGTTTTCACTACAATCATTCGTTCCTCGCCTGCAAATTGCTCATAATGTATTCCGTCATCATAGTCTGGAACTACTGTATTATTTTCTTGGTATAAATTTACATTAATTAGATTTCTCTGTGGATGATAAATAATTTTTCCATTCATATCCGTTAAATAAATATAACTAATATCACTATTATTCACCTTATCAAATAGTCTTTCAATCCCACTGTAATTCATATCTACGAGCAAAACTCCCTGCATGGATTTTCCGTTAAAAGTTAATTCTATCCCCCTGCTTAAAGAAACTACCCAGTAATATCTGAAATTGCTATTTTCAAAAATATTTTCAACATGGGGAGTAGAAAAATGCAAATTTTCTATTTTTGACTCTGTTTGTACAAACCAGTCTTGGGTCGTAACATCAGCCCATTTTTTCTGATTCAGTAAAGGAGTAGAGGCTACCAAGTCACCCTCCATAGTAAAACAAGAAATATTTACCAAATATTCTTTATTCGCTTCATACAAAAGTGCCATCTCTTTGTTGAAAGAATCTTCTTCAATATCAGCATCCTTTATTACGTTATAATACATAGCATCTGAAATATTCATCATATTTCTTAGATAAGAAGTAAGATTCAGTTCTACTTGCTTTACCATACGCATATTATCTTCTGCAATAATAATCTTAGACGTCTTCAGATAATTTTGATATAAAATATTACTTACAATGATGATAGCTATCAGTGAAATTACGGTAAAAGTGAGGGAAATAGTAAACTGCATACTTTTTTTACTATACATTTTTTTAATTTTTATCCAATAATTCATGCTGCCTCACCTTTCTACTCATACTGGAAAGCATCTAATCGTCTTTCCTTATTGCTCTATATTTAGTCGGTGAAACACCGTATTGCTTTTTGAAAACATAACTAAAGTAATTGGGTTCCAGATACCCTACCTGTTCCGCAATATAATAACTTTTTTCATCTGTATTATTTAAAAGCTCAACTGCATGCTCCAACCGAACCTTTGCTAAATATGATACAAAACTCATTCCTGTTTCCTTT
Organism: uncultured Kineothrix sp.; assembly: GCA_964463365.1. Classification (GTDB taxonomy): domain Bacteria; phylum Bacillota; class Clostridia; order Lachnospirales; family Lachnospiraceae; genus Kineothrix. Next base: position 42,441 of record CAYXCV010000007.1, on the reverse strand, counting down.
TTAAAAATAGTAGAAAAATAGGACGCACTTACACCCAAATACCTACATATTTTATCCACAGAAAATTCACAGTCGCTATAGTTATCCTCTATATACTTTTTAGCGTTTTCAGTAAGTAACTTCGTACTGTAACTCTTCTGTTTTTTCATAAGTCGCCTTATATTTAAACAGATCTTATAAAGCCATTCTTCAATTTCATCAAGAGAATGAAACTTTTCTATATCATGATACAAATCAAAATTATCACCCACAATATAATTCATTTCCAACTCATATACCCTTACCAAACGTACAATTTCAATCATTAGTTCCATAAAAATAAATCGATACTGATTCATCCCCATCTTGCTTTGCTTTAAAAAGGACATAAAATGATTAATTGCATTTTTTAATTCCTCTCTGGTTCCCAGCTTAATTGCATTAAAGATATCACTAACAATATAATGATCCAATGCTTTGAATGCTTTCTGCGTAGGTTCAACATCCTGTATGTAAATCGCTTGGTTGGCGCCCATAAAAACTCTGTATTCTAAGGCTGAACAGGCTTCATTATATGTAATAGATAGTTCTCTAACTCCAGGATACGCTCTGCCTATACCGGCACTAATGTTAATTTCAAGAATTCTCTCTACCTTCTTACATATTTGCTCTATATGATAATGAAAAACTGAGATTTCATCCTTTTCTGCTAAATCAGCAATTACAATAACTTTATCTAAATAAAAAAACTACGGACTTTGATTAATTCATTACAATAATCATTTACAATACTTAGTAAAGACAAATAATCCATTTGTTCTTTCACCAGATCAATATTATCATTGGGGCAGAAATGAAATACTGCTACCGCGTAGTAGTTTGCATTCATCTCTAAATCATAAGATTTTAATAGAGGGACTGCCTTATCCATCTGCATCCGACCATGCAATAGACTAATCAATACTTGTTCCTGCATCATAGGAATGCTTTTTTGATAATGTTCATATAATTTTTTGGTATTACGTCTTTCATTAATTTCTTTATCTAAATTTTCTTTTATCTTACTAAAAACATTGATAAGTTCCTGAGTGTTAATGGGCTTTAATAAATATTCTTCCACCTCAAGGTGAATAGCCTCTTGTGCATATTCAAACTCATCAAAACCCGAATAAACCACAATTTTCGTATTCTGATAATTTTCTTTTAATTTTCCTGCCAATGTTAGTCCATCCATAAATGGCATCTTTATATCTGTCATAACCACATCAACCGGCATGGTTTCAGCCATTTCTAATGCCTCTTCTCCATTACAGGCAGAACCCACCAGCTCAAACCCTAACTCATTCCAATTTATCTTTTTTTGAATAGACTCTCTTACCTCGTCCTCATCATCTACAATAATCATTTTATATAATGCCATATTTTCCATCACCCATGTTTAAGTTAAATATTACAATAATCATCTATTCTCATTGTATTAATTAATGTCAGTAATTGCAACAAAAAGGTGCGGCTCCATCATCCGGAAACGCACCTTAAAAATATCTTATTTCTTTGCTACATATTTACGAATATCCAATGCAATCGCCACTACAATGACTATACCCTGCGCTATATACTGAGCATTTGTGTCTACTCCCAAGAATTGAAGTGAGGATTTTAATAGTTCAAATACTGTTACTCCAATGATAACAGAGGAGATTCTACCAACGCCTCCATTTACAGAAACACCGCCTATCGTACAAGCTGCAATGGCCTCCAACTCATATCCTTGCCCAAGGTTAACGGACGCTCCTCCTGCCTTTGAACCTAATAAAAATCCAGCAACGGCATATAAACATGCTGCTAATGCATAAATAAGAATTTTAGTTTTCCTGATATGAATGCCTGATACTTCTGCTGCATTCTCATTGCCTCCTATTGCATACATATATTTACCATGTCGCGTATTATTATATAAAAACCACATAATCGCTCCTATAACCAACGCTATTATGATAAGAAAATTAAACAATTTGACTCCGAATAATCTTCCTGTAGCGACACCGGTATACTCTTCTATATATCCTCCAATAGGAGTTGCATTTGTATATACAAGGCAAATACCATATACAATTAATTGCATTCCTAATGTCCCAATAAATGGCGGAACATTAAAATATGCCACAATAATACCATTTATAAAACCAAATATACTGCAGACAGCAATACAAATCAGCAATACAACGAATATATTAAGTTCTCCAAGATTGGGATAAATTTTACCGGGATAATCCGACCTTTGCAATAGCGTACCTGCAATACAAGCACTTAATCCAACAATACGACCCGCAGAAAGATCCGTTCCCTTTGTAATTAAACATCCACTGACACCAAATGCTATGATTACACGCGGTGCCATATTGATTAGAATATTAACTATATTATTGGCACTTCGGAAAGATGGCTCCGTTAGACTTACATAAATTGCCATAATAATCATTAATATAATAATACCATTATTTATAATAATATCTTTTATATTTTGAGTTTTCACCTTTTTCATTATAATCTCTCCTCTATACGAATTGTGTCGCATAATGCATAATATTTTCCTGAGTCATATCTACAACTTTATCAATTTCGCCTGTCAGTTTTCCTTCACACATTACTAAAATACGGTCTGACATTCCCACTAATTCAGCCATTTCAGAGGAAATCATAATAATTCCTTTTCCTTGTTTGACCAAGTTAATCATAATCTGGTAAATTTCATATTTCGTACCAACATCAATACCACGAGTTGGTTCATCCATAATCAAGATATCAGGGTTATTCGCAAGCCATCTGGAAATAATAACCTTTTGTTGGTTTCCACCGGAAAGTGATTGAATTTTTGTTTTACTACTCGGTGTTTTTATACTTAATTTCGCTATGTTATCCTGAACTAATTTTTCGATTTTTTTATGTTCTAATTTAATTCCTGCTTTTAAATATTTATTCAAGGATGCAATTGATACGTTATCGGCAATAGACAAGCAGCCTATGATACCGTTTCCACGCCTATCCTCTGTAATTAATCCAATGCCATTTTTAATTGCATCTGCCGGGCTCTTAATCTTTATTACTTCTCCGTTCTTTTTAATCTGTCCTGCTTTGATACGTCGAATACCAAAAACGCCTTCCATTACTTCCGTACGTTGTGCACCTACTAATCCACCCAAACCAAGTATCTCTCCTCTATGAAGCTTGAAGCTTACACCTTGAAAAGATTTATCATATATGCTGCTTAAATCCTCTATCTCTAGTAACACCTCATCCTTAGAACACTTATAATCTTTCGGGGGGAATAGATTTGTTAATTCCCGGCCTACCATCTTAGAAATAATGTCATCCATAGAAAGCTCAGATACGGCCCAAGTTCCTACGTATGTACCATCGCGCATAATTGTAATATCATCAGCGATTTTTTTAATTTCATTCATTTTATGAGAAATATATACTATGGATACACCACGTGCTCTTAGCTCATTAATAATACGAAATAGAGACTCTACCTCATTGTCCGTTAGAGAAGATGTGGGTTCATCTAAAATAACAACCCTTGCATTCATAGAAACTGCCTTTGCAATTTCTACGGACTGCATTTGTGAGAGAGATAGTGAGCTTAACTTTGCTTTTGGATCACAAGACAACTTTACATCTTCTAACCATTTGGACGTATTATGATACATTGCTTTATGATCAACCCATCGAATAGGTCCGAATTTTTTAAGAGGGTATCTGCCACAATACATATTTTCAGCAACGTTTCTTTCTGGAATTGGCTGTAATTCTTGGTGTACCATGGCAATCCCTTTTTCAAGTGCATCATTGGGATTTATAATATTTATTTTGTTACCATCTAAATAAATTTCCCCTTCGTCCATTTTATAAATTCCAAATAAACATTTCATTAAAGTAGATTTTCCAGCACCATTCTCACCCATTAGAGCATGAACCGTACCAGGCCTTAATTGAAAATCAACTTGGTTTAGAGCTCTTACACCAGGAAAACTTTTTGATATTCTTTTCATCTCAAGCCTATATTCTCCCATTTGCTCTCTCCTTTCAAAAATCGGGTGAATCACGGAGGATACACCCGATCTATATCATTCTTATTTAAATATTATTTAAGAATATCAAGAATTTCTGCTGCATTATCTTTTGTTACTTTAATATAATCTACTACTATTGTAGGAGCCACTTCTTCGCCATTGATGAAGCTTAATGCTGCATCAGCTGCTGAATGAGATTGACCAATATGATCATTAAATACTGTACCTGTCATAATACCACTCTGCACATTTTCAAGAGCTTCTGTCAAAGCATCTACTCCCAGAAGATAAATGTCATTCCCAACAGTTCTTCCAGCAGCACTAATTGCCTGAAGTGCACCAAGTGCCATAGCATCATTGTTACAGAATACCACTTCAATTTGCTCGCCATACTGTGACAGTTCATCCTGAACCTTCTGCTGTGCGGTTGCCTGATCCCAATCTGCTCTTTGAAGATCCAACTCTTCCACTTCCCATCCTGCATCAGTAAGTGCTTTTATGGAAAATTCTGTCCTGTATTGTGCATCAACATTCTCCGGATCACCCTGAATCATTGTATAACTCACTTTTCCGTCACCATTCACGTCAATTGCTTCTAAGCCTAATTCGATTAAAATCTCTCCCTGGAAAGTACCTGATTGTCTTGCATCAGCGCCTACATATGTAACATTCAGACTATCACTTTCCCATCTGGCTTCTTCTGCCTGATCTGGTTCACGATTAATATATACTAGTGGAATCGATGCAGCTGTTACTGTATCTGTAATTGTTGCAGCTGAAGAAGCATTAACAGGATTTACAATAAGTACATCCACGCCCTGAGCAATAAAGTTGTTGATTTGATTGGTTTGCTCTGCTTGATCATTTTTACCATCCATAACGGTGATATTAGACTCACTGAATCCCAATTCAACAAGATAACTTACTAATTCTTCACGATACAAAGTCATAAAGTTATCATCAAATTTGTAAATACAGATTCCAACTTTCTTGTCCGCATAGCCGCTTGCAGCTACCTCTTCTGGTTCCTCTTGTACCTCTGGTGCCGCTGGTTCCTCTTTTACCTCAGCGGGAGCTGCTGCTTCTGTATTGTCTGGTGTAGTACTTGCTTCCGTACCCCCATCACTGCCACATCCAATAAGACCGCTTGCCACTATTGACATACACAATAAAGTTACTAACAATTTCTTCCTCATTTAATTTCCTCCTTTTTAAGGCTCTGCCTTACTTGTAAGTATATTTTAGCTTTTTTTGCAGTGATATAATATACAATATTCTTTTTGAATTATATAAATTTATTGTTTTTATGTATGTTTTTGGCTCTTTTGTATTAATTATTTTGTATATTATTTTTTTATTTGCTTTAAATTTTATTTTTACAATATTTAAAATATACATTTTGTACATTTATTATGACTGTATATGTATTGGCATTAAAAAACCATGTAAAACTCGATAACCAAATATGTTAAAAGGTTACTCTTGTATTTGCATGGATTCTATATTAGAATAATATCGTACTAATATTGATACACATATAAGGAGGATAATATTATGGCATATGTAATTAATGATTCTTGTGTAAGCTGCGGTGCCTGCGAAGGACAGTGTCCGGTTGGAGCAATCAGCGACGGCGATGGCAAGTATGAAATCAATCCTGACACATGCATCGACTGTGGCTCTTGCGCAGGTGCTTGCCCTACAGGTGCTATTTCACCGGAATAAATCCTATACGGACTTGGAGCCTTCAATCAAACGACTGAAGGCTTTTTTCTTGCATTGAAACGACTTTTTCTCTCACTTTCCCTTTTCTCTTTACGTCCTTTTCTACTATAGCTTCTTAACAGCTCATCAATTCTTTTATAATGCTCTTCCTCTTTCTTTATGTGTTCTGCCGCCCGTTCTTCTTCTCTTTCCTCCTGCTGACGGAACTGATAGTCCATTTCTTTCAAAACACAGTCCTTAATATCATTGCATAGTTCTTTGTTATTTTCTTTGACTGCCTCTGCTATCATATGCTGCAATAGCATCTGAAGGCGTATGCTTTTTTCCTCTTTGCTTCCTGCTGTTAATTCATTCATTTCTTTTGTAGACACAATTTCTATCATCTGTCTTCCTGATTCCTGTTTTTCCAGCCTGCTGCTTACCCTTATCTCTTCCTTATTATCATTACCGTCATTTGATTTAAGCCTTTCTAATTTTCCATCCTTTAACACCATTCTAATTGCCTTCAATTGTAATCCTTGCTCCTTTAGATTCTTAATTTCTTTAAAACACTCTACATCGTCCCTCGTATAATATCTATGCCCCAATTCATTTCTTTTAATCGGAATTCCCAACTCTTCCTCCCAGTATCGAAGAACATGAGATTCTACCTCCACTTGTTTGGCTGCATCTGAAATTAAATAGCGTACTTGTTGTTCCATATCCTTATTCTCCTCTCTTAACTCCTAGTTTTGTAGTATTATGGCGTTTTTTAATGGATTATGTCGTTTATATACGCAAAAAGAGGACCGCATGTTCTGCTTGTCCTCTTTTGTAAAATAAATATTTTATTATTTTTGCATATTTGCAAATTTGGTATATTCGGGAAGCCAGACCAGTTCAATGGTTCCTATCGGACCATTTCTCTGTTTTGCAATGATGATTTCCGCAATTCCCTTTCTATCTGTATCTCTATTATAATAATCATCTCTATATATGAACATAACCACGTCAGCATCCTGTTCTATGGCTCCTGATTCTCTAAGATCCGACAGCATCGGCCGATGATCCGGTCTTTGTTCCACTGCACGGCTAAGCTGAGAAAGAGCAAGTACCGGCACTCTCAGTTCCCTTGCCAGTGCTTTTAAAGAACGGGATATATCGGAAATTTCCTGTTGCCTGGAATCACTTCTTCCGCTTCCGCTTCCTGACATCAATTGAAGGTAATCAATCACTATCATTTTAAGGTCATGTTCTAATTTATATTTTCTGCATTTGGAACGTAACTCCGATATGCTGATACCGGGTGTGTCATCAATAATCAAACTGGATTTCCCTATCACTCCGGCTGTTTCGATCAATTGCTCCCAATCCCCGTCTGACAGGTTTCCTGTTCTAAGCTTCTGGGCATCTACTTTGGACTCCAGGGAAAAAAGTCGGTTGACTAACTGTTCCTTTGACATTTCCAGACTAAAAACCGCAACTGTCTGATTCAGTTTAAATGCCACATGCTGTGCAATATTAAGTACAAATGCTGTTTTTCCCATTGAAGGTCTTGCTGCAATCAGTACAAGATCCGAAGGCTGCATTCCTGCTGTACGATAATCCAGATCAATAAATCCCGTTGCTATCCCTGTAACATTACCTTTATTCTTAGAAGCCTTTTCTATCTGTTCCATGGCATTCATTACGATTTGCCTGATGGGAACAAACTCATCGGAATTCCTTCTTTGCACTAAATTAAATACCCTCTTTTCAGTGTCTTCCAGAATATCTTCCAGACTTTCTTTTCCTATGTAGCAGGTATTTGCAATTTCTTCATTTAATCGGATGAGCCGGCGCAAAGTCGCTTTTTCCGCTACTATGTTGGCATAATATTTTATATTGGCTGAAGTGGGTACTGCTGTAATCAGATCCCTGATATATTCTAAGCTGCTTACCTCAGGGGGAACATCCTTTTCCCGTAATCTGTCCTGCAGCGTAACCAGATCCACCGGTTTTCCTTCGTCATTCAACTCTACCATCGCTTCAAAGAGAATACCATATTGTTTGCTATAGAAGTCCTCCCCCGTAATAATCTCCGCCGCTACAACAATTGCTTCTCTATCCATAATCATAGCACCGATTACCGACTGTTCCGCTTCAATACTATGGGGCAATATTCTCTTAAGCAGGGTTTCTTCCATTGCTGCCACTTTTTACCCTTCTTCCTGTACATTCACTTTAATCTTACCAACTACCTTAGGATGAATTTTCACAGATACTTCGTATACACCAAGGTTTTTAATCGGCTCCGGAAGCTGGATCTTTTTCCTGTCGATTTCTATACCACACTGAACCTTAGCTGCCTCTGCGATTTCCTTAGATGAAATGGAACCAAATGTTTTTCCGCCTTCTCCTGACCTGATTGTTAAGACAACTTCCTTTTTCTCCATTTCTTTAGCAAATTCCTGTGCCGCTTCCAGTTGATCCTGCGCAGTTCTTTCTTCATTTGCCTTCTGCAGTTTCAAATCATTCATATTCTTATTGCTGGCTTCTATTCCAAGCTTTTTCGGTAAAATGAAGTTTCTTGCATAACCGTCATTCACATCTACAATCTGACCCTTTTTTCCTAAACTTTTTACGTCTTCCAGTAATATTACTTTCATGTTTCCTCCATATTTCTTTAGTAAATTATAATTTTTTATTATACAGTTATATTTCGCCTTCATCTAGCATAACATCAAGAGTATGCTTAATGATGCCGATGCCTTCCGCCAGGGAAGTATCCTCCATCTGGCAGCCTGCAACGTTCATATGTCCGCCGCCGCCTAACCGCTCCATAATAATCTGAACATTTACCTCATCAATGGAACGAGCGCTTACATATATCTGATTCTGATATTCACTTAATATAAAACTTGCTTTTACACCTTTGATATTCAAAAGCTCATTTGCTGCCTGAGCTCCTACAACAGTCGCGTTCTGAATCTCATCACTGGTACATATAGATATCGCATAAGAATTGCGGTAAATCTCGGCCTGACTGACAGCATCTGCTTTGGCTTTGTACTCAGCCGCATCCTCACGGAATAATTTACGTACCCGCATGACATCCGCTCCATTTCTTCTGAGGAATGCCGCTGCCTCGAAAGTTCTTACTCCTGTTTTGGTCATAAAATTATTCGTATCTATCATAATTCCCGAGTACAGGCAATCTGCTTCCATATTACTGATCTTAATATTATCTCCGGTATATTGGAGTATTTCCGAAACCATCTCACAAGTTGAAGATGCATAAGCTTCCACATAAGACAATGTGGCATTCTCAATTACTTCCGTTCCCTGTCTGTGATGATCAAATACGACGATGGATTTACATAAGCGAAGCAGCTCCGGGCAGTCCGTGATACTTGGTTTATTTACGTCAACCACTACTAATACCGCATTATTTCCCACAAGTTCTATAGCTTGCTGGCTATTAATAATTAAATCATCCTGATATTCCGGATTATTTCTAAACATCTCTACCAAGGGCTGCAGTGTCGGACTCGTATCATTGAGAACAATATGCACCTTACGTTCCAAGGTTTGAGCAATTCGGGCAACACCAATGGAAGCTCCAAAGCTATCCACATCACCATTCCTATGTCCCATAACAATAACTTTGTCTTTACTGGAGATAATTTCTTTCAGCGCATGAGCTTTCACTCTTGCCTTAACTCTTGTATTCTTCTCCACCTGCTGGCTTTTTCCGCCATAATATATCGTATTATTAGGCATTTTAACGACTGCCTGGTCACCGCCTCTACCCAATGCGAGATCAACGGCATTTCTGGCAAACTCATAGTTTTGTGCATAGGTAAGCCCATCCAGACCCACACCAATGCTTATTGTTACTGCCATCTCATTTCCTATGTTCACAGTCTTCACATCTTCCAGTAAGTCGAATCTGTTTTCCTGAAGATATGCAACCGCTTTCTTTCTCATAATTACAAGGTACTTGTCCTTCTCAATCTTCTTACAGATTCCGTCAAGACCTGCAATATACTTATTTACTTTACGATCAATCAATGCAATTAAGAGAGAACGCCTTACTTCTTCTACACTTTCCAGAGCTTCGTCATAGTTATCCAAATAGATAAGTCCCACTGCAAGGCTTTGATCATCTACTTCCTGTAACGCAATCTTTAATGCGGTTTCATCAAATAAATAAAGTGCAACTAAGAAACCGCCGTATCCTTCGGATTCAATAATATCGCTATTTTCAGCCATATCCTTTAAGGATATTTTCTTCATTTTCGCCACATAGTCACTGGCCTCAAAGCTAATGCTCATTTCTACTTCATCCGCTTCTCCCGGAAGCTTTTCCTTTGTGATTGCAGGAAATAATGAAGTAATGGATTTATGATATCCCTTTTCCTTATGCACCATCTTTTCAAATGCTATATTGGTCCAGATAATCTTACCCTCATCATCCAAAAGTGCATGAGGCAAATCTAAATCACGCAACAGCTTACGTTGAATCTGCCCATACTGAGTGGCAAAACTAATTAACTCATTTATTATAATCGGTTTATTATATAATAATAAAGTTAACACAATAGCAAAATAAAAAATAACAAAGCACGTAAGTATCAGACCAGCCCTATAATCAATAAAGTAAATACTAAAGTTTATTAAAAGTAACAAAACACCCAGATATATTGAGGTATGCAAATATTTTTTTAACTTGCCCTTTAATTTAATGTTGTTTTTCATACGATACCCATGCCCTCTTCATAGCTTGCAAATACACTTCCTATAGTATATCATCTTTTTTTCCGAAGTACCACACTATTATTTTGCCTCTTTATAAGCATTTGTGGCACTTTATGTCGTTTTTTTGTATTATATTGCAAAAAAAGTAAGACCAACTACCCAAAGGATAATTGGTCTCATATTTTATATTATCTTAATCCATAACATAAGGCATTAAAGCGATATGACGTGCTCTCTTAATAGCAACTGTAAGAGCTCTCTGATGTTTTGCACAGTTTCCAGTAATTCTTCTAGGAAGAATTTTACCTCTTTCAGATATATATCTCTTTAATTTATTTACATCTTTGTAATCGATAACATTGTCTTTACCACAGAATACGCATACTTTTTTTCTTCTGCGCATGCCGCCTTTTCTTCTCATTGGAGAATCAGATCTATCGGATCTATTGTAAGCCATAATAATGCCTCCTGTCTCATATTTAAATATAAATTGTCAGTTAAAATCTAACCTAATTGAATGGCAATTCCTCATCTATTCCGTCCGGAATATTCATGAATCCATCTCCTGCACCCGAAGGTTCAGGTCTGCTGCCACCAGAGTAATTATTGTTTCCAGCAAAACCCCCGTCTGCTCCTGAACTGTTCTTGCTTTCAGCAAATTCCTGTTCTTCAACAACAACTTCTGTTGTATACACTTTAACTCCGTCTTTATTGGTATAGCTTCCTGTCTGGATGCGTCCGCTTATTGCAATCTTAGTTCCTTTACGGAAATACTTCTCTGCAAACTCACCAGCTCTTCCGAATGCAACACAACCAATAAAATCAGCGTTTTGATCCTCATTGTTTCTATTAAATCTACGGTCTACAGCAAGTGTATATCTGGCAATTGCCAATGGGGACTCCCCTTGTGAATATCTCACTTCCGGATCCCTTGTTAAACGTCCCATAAGTATTACTTTATTCATACGTTCTCCTATTCTTAAGCCTCGTCCTGTCTTACGCATAAATATCTCAGAACATTATCCATAATGCGAATTCTGTTTTCAACTTCTGCTGGAACAGTGCCTTCTGCGTCGAAGTGGATAAAATAGTAGAAAGCTTCTTTCATCTTCTGAACTTCGTAAGCTAATCTCTTCTTACCCCATTCATCAACGTTAGTAATCTGTCCACCGAATCTCTCAATAAGAGCTTTGCATTTTTCAATTACTTCTGCTCTTTCTTCGTCTTCGATTTTCGCACTGACAACAACGGCTAATTCATACTTGTTCATGTGTGCTACCTCCTTTTGGTCTCTGGCCCCCACTCTTTGGTGGGAACAAGGATATTTATTTATATCACGAGTTACTATGATACCACACAAAAACTATATTTTCAAGACTTTTGCTTTATTTCTTTGACATTTTTTTCAAGCGTTTTACGGGCTATCATTATCTGATGTTCACATCCTAAACATTTAAGCCGAAAGTCTGCTCCGATACGCAGAACCTCCCACTCCTTACTTCCACAGGGATGCTGTTTCTTTAACCTTAAAATATCTCCTACCTGAATTTCCATCTTCTCATCCTTACATTACATTCTGCTATACTGATTTTAGTTTATTTTATAAACGGCTGAATATTTCGCCTATCTTACCCTGCACTACCAAATCCGCTATATTATCACGGCCAGTGGGATCTTTGTTAATCAGAACCAGTTTATCTCCCTGATAATCATCCACCAAACCTGCTGCCGGGTATACCACCAACGAAGTTCCTCCTATTATAAGAACATCCGCTTTCCTTATATAGCTGACTGCATCTCTCATAATTTTCATATCAAGCCCTTCTTCATAAAGAACAACATCGGGCTTAATCGGGCCGCCGCACTCATCACATATGGGTATTTCCTCAGAATTTATAATATATTGCACATCAAAAAATTTACCACAGTCTTCGCAGAAATTTCTATGTACGGAGCCATGCAGCTCCAGCACATTCTTGCCTCCCGCCTGCTGATGGAGGCCATCAATATTCTGCGTTATGATTGCTTTTAATTTGCCTTCCTGCTCCCACTGAGCCAGCTTATTGTGGGCAGCATTGGGTTTTGCCCACATACAAAGCATTTTTTCTTTATAAAATCGATAAAATTCTTTCGGATTCCTCCGATAGAAGGTATGGCTTATCATAGTTTCCGGCGGATAGTCATATTTCTGGTTATAAAGACCATCCACACTGCGGAAATCCGGTATCCCGCTTTCCGTAGACACACCAGCTCCTCCAAAAAAAACAATATTATCGCTATTATCTATGATATTCTTTAGTTGTTCTAACTGCTTCATGCTATCCTCCGTTTCTGTTTCCCTTATTAATACATGTAAAGTATAACATGTATACACCATAAATTTTATAATTATATATTTCCTACCAGATAATCTTTCATTATACCCAAAAATTCCCGCACCATATTATTAGGCTGTAAAAATAGTTCAGATGGAGCTGCGATACCATAAACATTTTTAAAGCCATATCTTTTTGCTATGCGGGTTGCTCGGAAAATATGAAAATTATTGGTTACAATCCCTACCTTATCTTTCTCTTTATCCAGAAATGCGCTGCTGAACACAATATTTTGATTAGTATTGTATGATTGATCCTCCATAATAATTCGGTTTTCATCCATACCCTTATCTACAAGATAATCATGCATTCCCTGAGCCTCACTCACTGGCTCGTCACTACCCTGAGCGCCAGAAACAATGACACAAGTGTCACTGTTTCGTTCTGCATAATCATATGCTTTATCCAGCCGCATCTTAAGTACCCTGCTTGGTCCGGAAGTCTTCATCTGGGCTCCCAGTACAATGATATAGTCCAGTTCGTCGGGACCTTTTGCAGTAAAACCGCTGATAATAAAGATTTCCACAATAAGAAATATAACAAAGCAAACGGACACTCCCAGATGAAAAAGTCTTCTAAACCAAATAGGCAGACTGGGAATCAGTATCTCCTTTTTCATACAGATACTTAACAGGATAAGAAAAACCCCCAGCAGCAGCCATACGAAATAAAAATTAGTGCCATGCCCTACAAAAAACGCAATGCATAAAAAATATAAGATAAATAAGATTCCAACAATTAGTAATAACTGCATTATTACCCCCTTTGTTTAATAATTCCATAATAAGTTTTTGCCGTCATCATATAACTAGCCCCATAAAATACAATAAAAATCAAATTAACTGCAATTGCACAACAAATAATAATATTGTTATTAAAAAATCTTAACGCTGCAAATAATTGACTTACCATAAACAATCCCGCTATTGTGTGTAAAATTGCTCCCAGAATCGGCAGAAAGAATACCAAAAGAATCTGTCTGTGTATGGTACCTTTAATTTCCTTATCACTCATTCCCACCTGCTGCATAATAGCAAAACCGTCTCTATCTTCATAACCTTCGGATATTTGCTTGTAATACATAATGAGAAGCAGGCACATAAGGAAGACCAAGCTGAACAGCAAACCGATAAATAATAGCCCTCCATTCATGGACATAATTTTTTCTCGTTCTTCTATATTATTATCATAAGCAGAAAATCCTGTCTGGGTTTGACACCATTGACCAAATTCATTGATAAAGGCTATTCTGTCAGCCTCATTGCCAACTACGTTTAATCGTATATTTCGATAGTCACTATTGGTAAAACCCTCGATATCTTCCACACCATTCTCTATTGCCCATGCTGCTACACATTTATCATGCATTTCTTTGTCCTTGACAACGATATAATATTCTTGTAAAAAAACATTTCTTTCAGATTTGGGAGCAATACGCATTTCCTTTATTTCTTCTTTAACAAGGAATTCTTCATTCATAAATTTCAAGGTAGGATAAGAATAGTTCGAACCACTGGAAAAAATAAATACCTCATCGTCCCCCAGAATTGCGTTTTTATCTTCTAATTTATTATAATCATCTAAGGCAATGATACGAACGATATAATTATCCTCTCTATCTGCCCTATCACCAAATTCCATATGAAAAGAATTGTCTGTTTTCCCGCAGGATAAAGACATTGTATCATAAGTAACCATACCTTCTGTCTTAACAGCATATTTCTCTTCCAAAGATGCAATGCCGCTTAATACTTCATTTTCATTGATTTGGGTACTCACGAAACTAGCATCTATATCATAAGGATAATCAAAATATACGATTTCATCAAGTCCAAAGTATAAAGATGTTGTACAAACCAGTGTAATAATAACCATAGTAGAAAAAATACATATATTTACAAGGCTTGCCGCATTTTTTTTCATACGGTAAAGCATTCCTGATATGGTAATAAAATTCTCCGGACGATAATATACTTTATTATTTTTCTTCAGCACCTTAAGAAATGCCACACTTCCCGATGTAAACAGAAAATACGTCCCAATAACCACCAGAAAAACAGCCAAAAAGAAATTCATAAATATATCTGAGTCTATCCTTGCTGTAACAGCAATGAAATATCCCCATAACAGTATTCCAAAACCAAATATGCTATATAACCATAAAAATCGGGGTTCTTTTTCCCCTCTCTTGCTTCCTGATAAAAGCTCTACAGGCTTTGATTTACCCACTTCTATCAAATTGTAAATAAGACTGATTGCAAATACCCAGAAGAAAAATACTAATGTTTCTAAAAGTGCCGCAGGATAAAATGTAAATTCCACATCAATGGGCAGCCGTGTCATACGAAGGAGAAGGAGAAATAATAATTTGGAAAGTACAGCCCCGCTAATGATACCGCCTGCCATTACCAGAAAAAAAGAAAATAGTGATTCCACAAGCATCATATAGCTGATATGCTTCTTTTCCAGGCCTAGAATACTATATAAGCCGATTTCTTTTTTTCTTCGCTTCATTAAAAAACTATTTGTATAAAATAAAAATGGTAATAAAATAATACCTAAAAGTACCCGCCCTATTTGTAAAAGTGCCCAGGCGTATGCACTCTTGGGAAGTGTTGCTATAATATCGTTATGCAGGATGGAGGAGAATACAAAAAAGGTGAATACGGAAAAAATTCCGGCACAAATATAAGGATAATATACCGCACCATTTTTGACCACTCCTGTCAAAGCTAATTTGGGAAGAATCCTCCACTTATTTACTTTTTGATTCATTATGACGCCTCCCCATTTGTGACATCTTTGTCATTACTTTCGGTTTGAAGTACTGTAAGAGCATCGGATATCATCCTATACATACCTTCATTGGACTGATTTCCCCTATAGATCTGATGGGACACGCATCCGTCCTTAATAAACAGTATTCTACCGGCATGACTGGCCGCCTGTACACTGTGCGTTACCATTAATATTGTCTGCCCCTCTTTATTGATATCCGCAAAAAGACGTAACAGTTTATCCGAAGCTTTCGAATCCAACGCTCCTGTCGGCTCATCGGCAAGCACGATCTCCGGTTTTGTAATTAAAGCTCTGCATACTGCGGCCCTCTGTTTCTGACCTCCGGATACTTCATAGGGATATTTGTTCAATAAATCAGAGATAGAAAGCTTATCTGCCAAAGGCTGTAATCGCTCCATCATAACATGATGCGGCACACCTGCCAGGACTAGAGGCAGAAAAATATTATCACGCAGCGACAACGTATCTAACAAATTAAAATCCTGAAAGACAAATCCAAGGTGATCCCTTCTAAAAGCACAAAGTTCCTTTTGTTTTATTTGAGATAAATTCTTACCGTTTAGAAGAACCTGTCCGCTTGTTGCTTTATCCAAAGAAGCCAATATATTCAAAAGTGTCGTCTTCCCCGACCCCGACTCCCCCATAATAGCAACATACTCTCCCTCATCCACCGAAAAATTAACATCATTAAGCGCCTGAACCTTCGAAGCCCCCATACGCGTCGTATATATCTTCTTCACATTCTTCACATCTAAAAGCACCATTACTTTTCCTCTCTTCCTTAAGCCTTACTAGCCCTTTGCGAAACTTATTTCTGGGTGGCATTGCCTCTAAAAACTTTGGAATGCCCTCTTTTCTACGGAAATGAGACCCAGCGGGGCTCATTGTAGTGCTTAGAAAAACGGGCTTCCAAAGTCTTTAGAGGCAATGCCACCCCTCCCGAAACAAGTTTCCCTACTACCAGTATTATAAGAAAAAGGAAAATGTACTGCCATCGTTTAGCCTTACATTTTCCATCTGCAATCTTACATTTATGTCACATCCATCATAACTCCTGATAAAACCCAAGTACTACTTTTGTCCCCTCTGAAACTTTAGAAGTTACTTTAATGGTATGGGAAAGTTTGTCCATAATCTGCTTGCACAGATATAAGCCGATTCCTGTGGATTTCTTATATATTCTACCATTATAGCCGGTAAATCCCCGTTCGAAGATGCGAGGCAAATCACTCTCACTGATACCGATGCCTGTGTCCTCAATCACGATCTCTTTCACCTTATTCTTGCTTTGTTTGCCGTTTTCATCTACACCATATATATGAATACTGCCTTCTGTTGTATATTTGAGAGCATTGGTCAGTACTTGTTCCACCACAAAAGATATCCACTTTTCATCAGTCACTAAACGGCATTCAAATTCTTCCATGGTAAAGGAAATTCCATTTCGAATGAAAAGCAATGACAATTTTTTGACTGTATTTTTAATAATGACAGACATGTCGTATTTCTGAAATAACATATCGGCAGACATGCTTTCAAGTCTTGCATAGTGAAGCGCCATCTCTGCATATTGCTCTATGCGCAGCAACTCATCCTCTGCCTGCTTGCGCATCTTCTGAATATCCTCTTCATCCTCTCTTTGGAGGATGAGGTTTAAAGCAGATATGGGGGTTTTAATCTGATGCGTCCACATCGTATAATAATCCGCCATATCGCGTTTTTTCTCATCTTGTTCAGAAATCAAATACCGCCTGTCCGCTTCCACTGCATGAATGATTTCCTGGTATAATTCTTCTTTCAAATTACCTGCCGGAGGCAGATGGTATTCACTCTCACCGCTTTTTAAAAGTGCATCAAAAAGGCTCCTGCACTTATTTCTATATTGTATATAATGAAAAACAGCAATACACAGACCAAGAAATGCCACTACCACTGCTGCATAAAGCATATTCATTATGCTCTCTTCATATCCATATAAACCTGCCACTGCAAGAAAAATAAGAATTGTAATCGCATAAAAAGCAAATATACTAACATGTTCTTTTAGAAAACGACGTAAAATAACAGCTTCTTTATTATTCATAGCTCTCCCAGCCTATATCCGATACCTTTTACGGTAACAATCAAATCCTTGATACCGATTCCTTCTAACTTCTTCCTCAATCGGTTCATATTCACTGTAAGTGTATTATCATCCACGAAACATTCATCATCCCATAACATTTTCATAATGGTTTCGCGTTCTACATTTTTTCCCGCGTGTTCCAATAAATTCTTCATAATTTTGAATTCATTTTTCGTTAATTCTAACTTTTCTCCATTGCAAGTGACAGTCATGTCAGATATATTAAGTATGATTCCCTTATATTCCATCAACGCCGTCTCATTAGAAAAAGAATAGGCTCTTCTTAGTATTGCCTGAACTTTGGCAGCTAATATATCAAGGTCAAAAGGTTTCACCAGAAAATCGTCTGCTCCCATATTCACTGCCATAACCACATTCATATTATCTGAGGCAGAAGATATAAATATGATCGGTACTTGTGATAATTTGCGAATTTCTCCGCACCAATGATATCCATTATAAAAGGGCAGTCCGATATCCATAAGCACAAGATGAGGTGAAAATCTTCCAAAATGGCTTAATACATTGCCAAAATCAGAGACTGCCTCCACCTCATAACCCCATCTTATTAAATAATTTAAAACTTCTTCCGCTATCCTGTTGTCATCTTCAACTAATAAAATTTTATACATTTTCTCACTTTTCTTACCACTAAAATAAACCAATTGGACAGTTAATTGATTTTCTCATATAACTTTTTTACAGTCAATGCTTATTATTCCTTAAGCTGCCCATCAATGATATGTACGATTCTCCCTGCCGATTGAGCTACATTCATATCATGGGTAATCATAACAATCGTATGCCCTAGATCATTTAACTCTTTGAATAACTTAAGTACATCTTTTCCGCTGCTGCTATCCAGAGCTCCAGTTGGTTCATCTGCAAGCAATATAGCCGGTTCTCCCACCAGTGCCCGGGCAATGGATACACGCTGCTTCTGCCCACCGGATAATTCTGAAGGTTTATGCTTCAGTCTATGATCAAGACCTAATAGTTTAATCGTATCCATACATTTTTCTTCTGCTTCTATTGTTGTCATACCTCTGACAATAAGGGGCATGGTTATATTCTGAAGAATGTTATAGGTGGAAATAAGCTGATAGTTCTGAAAAATAAATCCGATTTCTTTATTTCTAACATGATGCAACTGGTATTCCTGCATTTCATGAATGGGCTGTCCGTCCAGATAGTATTCACCGCTATCCAGGACGTCCATACATCCAATCATATTCATAAGTGTAGTCTTACCCGAACCTGACGGCCCTAAAATAGCTACAAATTCTCCCTTTTCCACCTGAAAACAAATATCATGAAGTACCGGAACCTTTTCTTCTCCAAGCATATATCCTTTTTGGACATTTTTCATTGTTATCATATTCTCACTCACCATGCCTTTCTTCTATTCCTGGTTTAAAGCCACTACCGGAATTAGTATGGACGCCTTATATGCCGGATAAAATCCGAATATTGTACCTGTTAATACCCCAAACATTAGAGACAGAATACCTCCCCAGAGAGACAGCTCCACTCTGACAGAGAATCCTTCGATAATCGGAGTAATACCAAGAGACACCAAGACACCGAGCACGGCACCTATCAGACTGATACAACTGGCTTCCAATAAGAATTCCAGTAAAATATCTTTCTGACTGCATCCGATTGCCTTTAGAATTCCTATTTCATTTGTTCTCTCTTTTACAGATACAAACAAAACATTCATAATACCAATACCGCCTACAATGAAGACAATTATCGACATGGCAATCAGCAAAAGGGTCAATGTGTCATTGGATTTTGATGCAGCTTCCATCTTGCTTCCGGCATCGGTAATCGTAAACTCGGCATTTGAATAAGTGTCTGCCATAACTTCCTTTATATTTGTTATGATAGTATCCACTTCATTCACCTCTTCTGCCACTAACGTAATCGAGGGACTAATATTGTTTCCCGTAAGATATTTGATTCCCGTTTGATAGGGTATAAAGATTGCTTCATCCGGACTGATTCCGGAGGCCACGGTTCCCATCTCCGAAAGCACTCCCGTAACCACATAAGGGCGATTATCAATATAAACGGATGCATCATAAGCATCCAAAACAGTTCCGAATATTTCTTTGGCTGTACCATATCCGAGCACACAGGTTTTTTCCTTGTATGTATCATTTTCTTCCGTCAAAAAGTCACCCACAGCAAGCTCAAGATTACTCAACTGTGCATAATTGCTCTTCACTCCTGCTATTGTATAATTTGAGCTTTCCTCCAGCTCACCTCCATCTACATCTGCCTTTGTCGTATAAGATATCGTCGCACTTGCAATTCCTGGAACAAAAGTTTCTAAATCTTCAATATCCGATTCCGATAATATTATCTTCTCTGTATTGGTCTGTATCATATCTCCAGGAAAACCTTCTTCGCCAAAGTCACCCGGAGTCTCTCTGCTGCCAGAGCCTGTACCTCTCATACCGCCCTCCGAAGCACCGCCTCCCGGAAAACCTCCTGTCGGAAAGTTAGCCGACGGAAAGTTTCCGGACGGAATACTTCCGTTCATATTCCCGCCGGGAAATGCACCTCCCATAGCACCGCCGAATCCTCCTCTGCCTTCGCTATACTCATAAGAAAGGTCAATGGCTCCTGCATTCAGATTCTTAAACTGCTCTGCCACTTCCATTTTGCCTCCGGTTCCAATGGCGATTACAAGCATGATAGTCGCCGCACCTACAATAATTCCTGTGGAAGTCAAAAATACTTTGGATTTATTTTGGTAAAGATTCAGCCAAACCAACTTAAATATTTCCGATAATTTCATAATAATAACCATGCCTTTCCAAAACCTGTAACTTGTTTTTTACACTTCTATTAGGACAATATCTCCCTCGGAAACTCCTTCTTTAATTTCCACATTCACACCGTCAGAGAATCCTGTGGTTACTTTCTGTTTCACTATTTTTCCTTGGCTGTCTTTCATTTTTATATATGATTCGGTTCCTTCTCTGATAACGGCACGATTGGATACATAAACTACTGTTTCTGATTCTTCTGTTATCAAAGTAACTTCTGAACTCATCCCTTCATATAAACCAGATACATTCTCTGTCACAGATACCGTCACCGAATAGGTTGTTTTATTTGTATTGCTGTTTATCTGTGCATCTCCAATCTCTGTAACCTCACCTTTAAATACTTCATCCGGAAAGGAGGCAAAAGTTATATTTACTACATTTCCAAGCTTTGCCGCTTCCATATCATCCTCATCTATAGTTACCGTTATCGTTGCTTCACTATAATCATTTAATGTGATAATGGAACTATCCTGTTCCAAGCTGTCACCTGCGCTGATGCCCACTGCCGAGATAACTCCGCTGTATTTTGAATGGAGAATTCCGTCTTTAATCATACTGTCAAATTCTTCTGACTTTTGCTTTGATTCTTCATAATCATTATTAGCATTTTCAGTTTCGAAATCACTTTGAGCCACCGTCACATCATATATTTCCTGCGCATTATCATATTGAAACTGTCTTAGCCTCTTTTGAATCCCGGCATCCACTTCTCCGGCAGAAAGGGATTTTTCAGCCAATGATAATTCTATACCTATAGAAGCTATCTTCTGATTCAATTCTTTTATCTCATCTTCTGCCGTTTCCATATCCTCTTCCAGTGTATCTATTAAATCTTCCGTATCACTAACGGTATTCACAGCAACCACCCACCAATATAAATTATCCTCTCTGCTTGTATAATCTCTGGCATATTCTGCATTGGTTAACACGGTTTTCTGCTCCTCCAAAAGAGTGTACATTTCATCCAATTGTGCGGTTTTTTCTTTTGATTCCTCTTGAGCCTCGATTAACTGTTCCTGTAAGTCTTCTACACTTTCCGTCAGATTGCTGACTGTTTTACTATATTCGGCCTCCCCATAGGTTCCATAAGCGATATTGGAATCATAGCCGGACTTTGCCTGTAGGTTAACTTGTTTTTGTTTGGTTAGATTCTGATGATATGTAATTTCTGCCTCCGCCTGATCCTCTTCCAGCTCCTGTCTGATGCTGCTCACACTGGAATCGGTTAGCTTAAGGAGAGAAGTCCCCTCTTGAACCTCACTTCCCGCGGTGACATAAACAACTTCCACATCCAGTGTTCTGACGGAAGATGTTCCGCCGGAAGATGTTCCGTTGACAGAAGAGCCTGCAAAACTGTTAGGAAACATTGCTTCCATCCCTGGATTCATACCGCCATTGCTATTCCATGTATAAGAATCACTGCTGCCCGTATACTCACTAATGTCTAAATCAAACGTCTGCTCTGAGGTACCGATACTTACGCTGCCGCTTTCTGTCACCCCCACCGTCAGAATACCCTTCACCGCCTGTGTTTCCCGATATACTGTTTTCTCTTTACTACTTAACACCACAAGTAGCGTTATCCCAATTATCAGAGCTACACCCGCAATAATCCCACCAAGAACCCAATACATTTTCTTCTTATTCTCTATAAAAATTTTTATTAATTTCATCTTTATTCCTTTCGATAGCAGTTAATGCTCAGGCAAGGCTACAATACACTTTTGACTTTTAGGTATACAATATCTCCTTCCTCAAGGCCACTGGTAATTTCAATATTGGTTCCATCAGAGAATCCTGTTTCCACTTCCGTCATTCTTTTGGTTCCTGCTGCATCCTCAATATATACATAATTTTTATTCTCTATCTCCTGAACTGCCTTTTTAGATATATACAACACATCTGTAACTGAATCTGTAACAAAAGTTGCTTCCGCAGTCATCCCTCCATATAACTTAGAGGTATCTCCTTCGATTTTTATAATAACCGGATAACTTACTGTTGTTGCATAATCTGAGGTGGCTGCCGTAGTGATAGAAAGCACGGTACCTTTATATGTGGTCTCCTCATAGGATTTTATGGTAATATCCACGCTGTCACCTACCTTAACTGAAGAAATATCTTCCTCCGAAACATCTATAGAAACTGTATAAGCTTCTTCTTTTACATAACTGAGCATAGCTCCTTTATTTATTAAATCATCGTTCTTATCATAAAAAACTTCCGTTACCATTCCTGTCCCGTTGGCAAATACAATTCCATCATTTCCTACAAAATTATTTAATTCTTCCAGATTAGTCTGAGCCTCCTCCATATCTGCTTGGGCTGATGTAACAGCTTCTTCCAAAGAGCTGATGGTATCATTATAAATTTCCCCGGCCAATTCTCCTCCTAAAACCGCACTGGCGTATGCACTGTCATTGGTTAGACTATCTACACTAAGTCCGCTCTGATATGTAGTTATTTTCTCATTATTTTTATTTATTCTTTTCTCATTCTCTTGGATTTCATCCTCTAACTGACTAATCTGATCCTGTATGGCTTCCAACTGTTCTTTGGCACTTTTATAGTCCTCATAATTACTGGCATAGGCCGTTGCATTATGCACATCTGTATCCTCATATATGTTTTTTTCAGATGTGTATGCCGTCTGTGCCTCTTCCAAAGAGTCCCAGAGTTCTTCCTCTGCAAGCTTTTCTTTGTTATAAGTAATCTGAGCTTCCAAAACTTTATTTTCCGCAGTTAGGCTGTTAATGCTTTCCTGTGTCTTTGTAGTTGATGCACCATAAGAGTCTTTGGCTTTATTTGCCTCCAGTAAACTAATATCATAGGTACTTTTTGCTTGCAGCAATTCAATTTTATACTCTGTTTCGGCTTCTTGAAATGCTATCTGCGCTTCTGTAGCAAGGGTATTTAATTTCTTATTTACTCCTTCAATACTATTCTTAGTCAGCTTAAAAAGAGCCTCCCCTTCGGTTATGCGTTGACCGCTTACAACATAAACATCTTCGATTTCCAGATAGTTTATGATTTCCTCCTCTTCGTCATCGGTATCTTCACCCTCCTCATCTTCCTCTGCATTGATTGTAAGATTATAGTTGAGAGAGGATACTTCCAGTGAGATGCTCCCGCTCTCCACAATACCCTGAATTAAATCTCCCTTCTTTACCTCCTCTTCTTTATATACATAGGTATCTTTTTCTGCATTTCGCTTTACAAGTACGGTATATAGAGAGGTACATAATAAAATAATAAGTATCGCTGCTATGGAAATAAACTTTTTTCTAAATTTTTTATTTTTCAATCGGTTGACTAATTTCTTCATAATTCAGCGGAACCTCCTCCCCACCATCTTTCTTATTTTCCTGACTCATCCTTTGCATCTGCTGCATCTGTTCCTCATCCATACCGATATAAACATAAGCCGTAAGATTAGATTCCAGATTACTGATATCTCCTTCCAGTTCTAAGGTAACGGTATAAGTAACAGAGGACTTGCTGTTTGAGGAGGATACCGGATCCATAGAGGTTACCACTGCGCTATAATTTCCATACTCATTAATCACTGCATAAGCAGTATCACCCACACTTACCTTCGCTATCTCAGATTGATCCACAGAGGCTTTCACCGTAACAGTTCCAGGGTCACTATAAGCCAGGATAACACCATCTACTGAAAGAGTATTCTTTTCCATCACCCGGTTCATGACAATGATTCCGCTGCTCTTTGTATAGAAATATCCATCACCTAATATGCTTTCAAATTCTGCCTGATGATTCAAGGCTTCTTCCTTAGTATCTTTTAATTGTTCTAACGCTTCCTCTATTTTATTGATTGTTGTATCATAGACTGATTTCGCATTATCACTTTCAGCAATGGTTGCATTGTAGTCAGCCTTGCTTGTAATGACCTGTTTCTCATATGTCAGCTGTGCCTCAGTTAGCTCCGCCTGTAAAACTGCCAGGTTGCTTTTAGCCTGATCTAAGGAAGCCTTTGCCATTAATGTCTCTTTTTCATAACTTTCCATTGCCGTTTCATATTCTTCTCCATTCTTCTGAACCAACTCATCCATCATCTCATAAACTGTAAGCTTGCTGGATAAATCATTATTACCCTGACTACCTCCGCCTAACTTACCACCAGGCATCTGTCCACCCATTTCTACGTTTCCTTCATCACCTGCTCCTTCGCTTGATTTTTCCGAAGCACCACCCGGATATTTATCATTTAAACCTTCTATATCCCATTCCTCGTATAGGTTCATTTGAAATGTGAAATTATCATAATATGTATCCTTCAGTTCCTTAATATTGTAATAGGTATAATAATAATCGCTTTCAACAACCGCACAGTATTCATCATACAGTTCCTTTGCTTCCTCTACCTGTTCGGTCAAGTCTTCCACCTGCTGTTTTGTTTCTTCTAAAGAGCTGTCATATTCGGCCTGCGCATACTCTTTGTTAATCTCAGCTTTGCTATAAGCATTCTCTGCTTCCAGCTTTTCCTGTTCATAAGTAATAACCCCCTGCCTATAGCCTAAGTCTGCTTCCGTTACTGCGTTATCCAGTTCCTCCTGGGCTTCCTTCAGGCTTTCGTCTGAAATCTTAAAGACCGGGGTTCCTTCTTCTACTTGATCTCCTATGGATAGATATTTTTCTTCCACATAAAGTGATGTTTCCAGAAAATCCAAGTCACATTCTTCTTCCGTCATGCCCGTACTTGTTAATCCGGTTGCCGTAACAATATCTTCCCCCAATTGGTTCATTTGAGGGAAGGGATTCATTACTTCATCTTTATTTTTTAAAATAAAGAATAATATGGTGCTAATAACCCCGATTATAAGTACTGTAATTATCAAAATTAATACCTTACGTTTACTCTTCATGTGTGCCTCCTAAATTGTAAAATCGGCTGCCGCCTTCTTTCACGTTATAAGGATAATTTAGGAATCTTAAAATAACCTTGAAATGATAAATTCAATTTTATTTTAAGGTTCGTGATATACTATACATACATAAAAATATGAAAAATTGAAATTGCAGGATAGTGGAAAGGTACGGGTATTTTAATGCGGTTGTTGGTGATTGAAGATGAAAAAGCTTTGGCAGAGGCCATTTGTGAAATATTGAAACAGAATTCTTACATGTCTGATACCGTTTCAAACGGACTGGATGGGCTTGACTACGCGCGTTCTAATATTTACGATATGATTTTACTTGATATTATGCTTCCCGGTATGGATGGAATTACAATCCTAAAAACCTTGAGAAAAGAACAGATTTTCACTCCCGTTATTCTTCTGACTGCCAAATCCGAATTACAAGATATCATTACAGGGCTTGATGCCGGAAGTGATGATTATCTTGCAAAGCCATTTTCAACCGCTGAGCTTCTGGCACGTATACGTGCTCTGTCCAGAAGGGGAAGCAACTATACCGGTGAGATTATTTCATATATGGACATATCTTTGGATAAGGGAACCATGGAATTATCCTGTGGAAAAAACTCCATCAAGCTAGGAGCCAAAGAATTTCAGATGATGGAAATATTTCTGTTAAGTCCCAAACAAGTGATTCCCAAAGATTTATTAATTGAAAAGGTATGGGGGATAGATACAGATGCAGAATATAACAATGTGGAAGTATATATTTCTTTTTTAAGACAAAAACTCCAATCCCTCGGCACAATGGTTCAGATTAAAACAAGCCGTGGTATCGGATATCATTTGGAGGTTTTTCATGATTAAAAAAATGCGGTATCAATTTATATTTGTAACCATGGTATGTATCAGTTTTATCTTTATATTGATATTAAGTGTCATTAATATTTCAATGACCATTTCCAGCCGCAACCAGGGCTATGGGCTTCTCTATAGTATAGCTGATGCACCGGCTGATAGAAATGAATTAAAGAACAGAGCAGACTACGGTATAAAAGAATCTCCTCGCAATAAACCTGTAAGAGGTTTTGATGCTTTTCGATGCTTCTCTGTTTTATATGATAATGATAATAAGTTAAAAGAAGTGATTTATAATGAAAGCTCAGATTTAACAAAAGAAGAAATAATAGAACTCGCAGGAAAAGTAATGGAGAATCCACAGCAACGTGGTATACTGTCAAAATATTTGTATATTATAAAAGAAGAAGCAAATGGAATTCAACTATTTTTCCTAGATTATTCATTTGAAAAAAATATTTCTTTACGCCTTTTTTGGACTTGTCTGTACATTGGTCTGATAGGTATATTTTTCATATTTATACTTGTTATTATTCTATCCCGCTGGATCGTAGGACCGGTTCAAATTGCCTTTGAAAAGCAAAAACAATTTATTGCTGATGCCTCCCATGAATTAAAAACTCCGATTACCATCATTACTACGAACGCTGAAGTACTAGCCTCTGAAATTGGTGAAAGTAAATGGCTGGGGCATATTACTGCACAAACAAAACGTATGAACACCCTTGTCAAAAACCTTTTAGAGCTAACAAAACTGGATTCATATAACCATACATTAGACTTTATCCGTTTTAATTTAAGTACCACGGTTCTGAATACCGCACTTTCTTTTGAAAGTATTGCGTATGAATATGGCAAGAAGTTTGAAATAAATATCAGTGATGATATCTATTTAATTGGTAATGAAAACAGCATCAAGCAATTGACAACCATTCTACTTGACAATGCCTTTAAATATTCCGGTGAATTGGGAAAAGTAAATATTCAATTGATGGTATCCGGGGATAAGAAAATTCTCACCGTAGAAAATACCGGAAACGGGATTCCTAAAAGTGAACAATTAAGAATCTTTGAGCGTTTTTATCGAAGTGATGCCTCTAGAAGCCGTGAATCCGGTGGATATGGTTTAGGGCTTGCTATTGCGGCTTCTATTGCGGAAGCACATAAAGCTCATATTACTGTGAAAAGTGATGAATCTACCTTTGTAAAGTTTATTGCTACATTTTCTTAACCGGAGCACACTTTATTTCGGCATCACAGTTTTATATCAGTGCTTCTTTTCCCTTCGATATTCCCTTGGACTGCATCCCTGCTGCTTTTTAAAAACAAAACTAAAGTAATGGGGATCCTTATAGCCCACCTCTTTCGCAATCTCGGCAGTAATTTTATCCGTCTGCTTTAATAGTTTTTTGGCTTTTTCAATCCGCTTTTTTGTCACATATTCAACAAAAGTTTTCTGCATATTCTGACTGAAGATGGCACTAAGATAATTGGCACTCATACCTATATTATCAGCCACCAGATTTAGGGACAACGTGTCGTTGTCATAGTTTTCATCTATATAATCCAATGCCTTTTTCAGCATTTTTCCCCCTTGGTAGTTATTGATTTCGTTGCGTATCCTCATCGCGGTGCTAAGCATATCGACAAAATATTCCATAACTTCCCTGTCCTCATTATGAACATTCTGTACCTCACGATCAATTTCTTGTGCATATTCCGCCTGATCCGCTCCGATAGAATCCAAAAAAGACACAACGGCAAAACGAATATTTAGAATCAAATAGCTGCGAAACATACTACTCTTCAGTGCTTTTTGGATATTATGGAGATAGGATTGCACAAAATCGTAAATCTCCTTATCTTCACCCCGCAGAAGAAAATCCCGGATGATTTCAGGATCCATCTGCATAAAATCAACATTTTTAATATTTTTTTCTTCTTGATCCGTCTGATAATCAGAAAGGGTTGTTTCGGAAAGAACATGAACCCCCGGCATGATGAACCGGTAAGAAAAATAGTGATTCGCAGCTTTATAACACTGCGGAAGCTGGCTGATACGTTCTACTGCCATACCCACTGCTACATACCATTCCAGATTTGTTTCCTCGGGCATACAAACTTTTTTTATATGTGACAGACCATTCTCAATCAGTACTTCCATCTGTGATGGTTCTGATTTAACCAACACTCCATAACAGTTGACATTTAAGCGGAACAAGATATACTGTGGATGTCTTAGGAAATAGTAAAACACCTCTTCCTGTTTTCTTATAAAACGTTCTCTGGGTTCATTGGAGGAGGCTTCATTCTTCTCATAGATGGAAAAAATAAGAAGGTTATAGCAAGAAGCCGTAAGCTGCAGAGACATCGATTCCGCCTCCTCATATATCTCCTTAACTGTAAGCTTCCCTTCCAGCAATTTTTCAAAAAATCTTCGAAATAAAAATTGCTCATACACCTGTTCTTCATCCTGATATTGAGCCTGATAGTCCTTCTGCTCATTATCCTGCTCAATTTTTTCCTTCATCTCCAATAAAACACCGCGCAGAGTCGCCCTCGTAATAGGTTTCAGCAAATACTGATCCACCCCTGCTTTGATAGCCTGGCGTGCATATTCAAAATCATCATATCCACTGATGATAATGATTTTTATGTTTGGAAATTCTTTTTTTATCATATCGCTTAAGGAAAGTCCATCCATAAATGGCATTTTAATATCAGTAATCAACAAATCCGGCTTCATTTTCCGTATTAAAGGAAGTGCCAGCTCTCCATCACCCGCATCGCCCACAAGCTGAAAGCCATACTGCTCCCAGGGAATGATATCCCGAAACCCTTCTCTTATTACACTTTCATCTTCAACCAGAAATACTTTTAGCATGCTGATTCTCCTCTCACATCAGTAGGTTCTCTCATCCAGGACATCCTTTACATTATCCTTTGTAAACACCGTTTCCGGAGTAAAATACATTCTCTCCACTATCTCGTTATTTTCTATTTTTTTTATGACTTCTTCAATATATTCACCCTGATTCGGATTACACTCAATATCTGCGGTAATTACCCCTTCAGACACAAGCTGAAGTGCACTCTTGACGGCATCAAAAGAAATAACCAGAATATCCCCATTCTCTCCCGCCTTCATTCCGGCCTTATTAATTGCCTCCAGCGCGCCAAATGTCATGTCATCATTATGCGAAATAAGCACATCAATATGCTTATATTTGCTTAGCAGTTTCTCCATTTCCTCCTGCCCCTTTGCCGTCGTAAATTCCCCGTCTACCTGCTCTATAATCGTCCAATTATCATGTGCCTTCGCTACTTCTTCAAATCCGTCCGTGCGACCGATTGTAGCAGTGGCTCCCTCTGTTCCCTTCAACACAACAATATATATTATCTCATCCTGTCTGTTTTGCTTTTCTAAAGTCTCCTGCAAAACCTCACCGGCCATTCTCCCCTCTTCGTGAAAGTCAGAACCTATCCATGTCGTATACAATGATTGATCCTCAAGATCCACTTTACGGTCTATCAGTATGACGGGGATTTCTGCTTCTTTTGCTTCCTGCAATACAGTTTCCCACCCATCTTCCGTGATTGGAGAAAAAACAATATAATCTACCTGTTGAGAGATAAAGCTTCGCAGTGCCTTTATTTGATTTTCCTGTTTCTGTCTTGCATTTTTAAATATAAGCAAATATCCATTTTCTTTTGTAAAAATATTCTGAATGGAGGCAGTATTCGCAGTTCTCCATACAGACTCGCTTCCGATTTGAGATACTCCTACCACAATCAGATTCTCCTCATCAGAAATTTCTGTATCATCTGCTGCATATTCCTTCATACATCCTGATACTATCAGTATCAGAAACATCAATGCATACATAATCCAATATTTTTTCTTTACTGATACTCCCATATCTGCTCACACCCTTTCATATACCTGATGGATCTTCATTTATTTTAACTGCCGGAATGATAATCTGTACTATAGTCCCTTTTCCCTTTTCAGATTCTATCTTCATTCCGTACTCTGATCCATAGTACATACGAATCCGCTCATTTACATTTGCAAGACCAAAACCCTTCTCAGTTTCACTGCAGGGGCGTTCAATTTCTTTTCGAAGTTCTTCCAACTCCTTTTCGTCCATACCGATTCCATTGTCACATACTGTCAGATAAAGAACTTCACCTATTTTCTCACCTCTAATATGAATATAACCTTTTGCCCTCTTATGCTTTATTCCATGATAAAGAGCATTTTCAACTAATGGCTGCAACGATAGCTTAAGAATTTGATATCCGTATAGTTCCCGATTTATTCGGATATCGTATTCCATTATATCATGATACCTTACTTCCTGAATTTCAAGATAACTGCTGATATGTTTCTCTTCTTCCCTTAATGAAATAATTTCTTTTCCCTTGCTGAGCAGCAAACGGAAAAAATTTGACAGGGTAACTACCATGTTAACTGCTTCATCTGTTTTTTTCACCTCAATCAGCCACACAATGGTATCCAGTGTATTATAGAGAAAATGAGGGTTAATCTGTTCCTGCAGAAGGCGCAGATCCATTGTCCGCATTTTCTGTTCGTCTTCCTTAATCTTGCTGATTAACTTCTGCATATTGGCTGCCATGCTATTAAAGCCATTCGCCAATATTTCAATCTCATCTTTGGAATGCACATCTGCCCTGGCATCCAAATCACCTTTCGAAACTTTTTGTGTCGTATCATAAAGTACATTGATGGGACGGAGAATATCACTAGTAATCCGATAAGTCATAATGATAGTCAATGCTGCCAGAATCAGTACCAGTAATCCGCATACAATCGTAAATCTTTGAATCTGTTGATTCAAATTGTCTGTGACCACTTCCATGGCCTTTGTCTGGTAATAAATATAATATTGGATATCATCTTGAATCAGTTCGGTGAGAATATAGATATTATTATCCAGTTCCTTAATATTTTCATCATACAGTCCACCCACACTGATATTCTCATAGATATCATCCACTCTTTTTTCCAGGGTATCTATATTTCTTAAAAGAGTTTCCAGCCACACCCTGCTTTCTGATTCTGTAGTGATATTCCTAAGTGTCGTAAAAGCCTCTCGAAGTTCTTCAATTAATGCATAGGGATCCTTGAGAGTCTCATCACTGGAAATATTTGCAAAATCCACATACCCTACCACCAGTTTGTACAGGCTTTCGTCCATCTCTTCTTTAAAATTCAGATTATAGTTATTGGCAATGGTCATATTACTTACATTTTTATCATATATCCAGCTATACTTAGCCATAGAAATCAGAAGAACCACCACCATAATAAAAAAAGGCAGCAAAATAGCTACTGAAAGCGACAGCATTTTTTTATTAATAGAAAATTGGATTGGGCTGTTTTTAACGTCATTATCTTGAAAAGCTTCATGTTTCATCTAATTATCCTCATCATGTATGTTATACTATGTCCGCCCTATTTATGCAATCTAAAAAGCTAAAGGCTGCCAGATTTAGCTGACTAAAAAAGTCATTATTTCTCTGGAATATTCTAAACTTAAGAGAAAAATGACTTTTTTGATGCATATGGAAATCACATATTTAACACACCTATCACGATACATTGTGCTTCCTGCGAGCCATAATAATACTCTGCACAACCAAGAACAGACACAGCATGGCCGCCACAGTAATTCCTGTCCACCATGCCTGATCAAGACCGATGGAGGACACAATATTTTGAATGGTGCTAAGCGACAGTACTCCTACAAATGTACCTATAATATTACCTACACCGCCTGTTAAGAGCGTTCCGCCGATAATTGAAGATGCAATTGCATTCATCTCCATACCCATAGCATGGGAAGCGGAGCCGGAACCTACATGAAGAAAATAAACATAACCACCGATACCGGCCAAAAGACCGCAGATTAAATGTGATAAAAATCTGGTTTTCTTTACATCAATACCAAGCATCAGGGCACTTTGTCTGTTACCGCCTACTGCATAGAAATTACGCCCTATTTTTGTCCATCTTAGAATGCAAAACATAATAATTACAATCAGAATAGCAACGATAACACCTATTTCCACATAAGCATTTACGTATTTTCCCAGTTTGTTTACTGAGCCCAGCCCCGGAACAGTAATGCGCAGTCCCTTTAATGCAACAAAGTTTTCATTGGCAACATTAAATGGAGCCGTATGAACTATCGTTGTCATTCCCCTGGCAAAGAACATACCTGCAAGCGAGACAATAAATGGTTGAATATCCAGATATGCCACAAGGAATCCCTGTACCGCACCAAAGGCAAGACCAATTCCAAATGCAATCAGCAGTGATACAAATACATTGCCCCCTTTAAAGTCCAAATAGACGGCACTGCACATACTAACCAGAGCAACGACACCACCTACAGAAATATCAATTCCACCGGTAATCATGACAAGACTCATTCCGCAGGAAGTAATAATTAACGCCGCATTTGCATTCAGTATATTAAAGAATGTTTGTGGTTTTACAAAACCCTTTTTTAAAAATATAATTGCGCCTATATACATGACAAAAAACACTACAACTGTAATAAGAAGCAGTAAATTTGTATCTGTCAGTTTGTTCAACTTATTTGACACCACATGACTGCCTTTATTTTTTATTTTAGACATATCAGACCGCCTCTCTTTGTTTTTTTAAACGTTTTGTTAATCCGGAAAGTTTTTCCTTTACGGACGGTGCACTAATCACTACCAGCAATATGATAACCATAGCCTTATATGCCGGAAGTGCATCTGAGGAGACATTAAACTTATAAAGAGTTGTTGTAAGAAATTGAATGACATATGCCCCCAGAATTGATGCCATAATATTAAACTTACCGCCGCCTAATGCATTACCGCCAAGAGCAACTGCAAGAATAGCATCCATCTCAATATCCTTAGCTATAACAGAATAATTAATCGTGGAAAGACGGCTTGTTTTAATCAGTGCTACAACCGCAACACACAGCCCTAAGATTACAAAGCTCAGCCATTTAATAAATACAGGATTTAAACCATTTAATCTGGAGGCGCTTGCATTAATCCCCACCGACTGGGTGTATAAGCCCAGATTGGTAAATTTCAACACCAGCATTGCGATGATAACGCATAACACCGCTAGGAAAAACGGTGTGGGAATCGGAATTCCCGGAATGAATCCGCCAAAATAAGTATATGTTTTATCTGTTACAATAGGAAGCTCATTATTATTAATCCAGGCAGCAATGGAGCGGCCGGCTGTATACAGAATCAAAGTGGCCACCATAGGCTGAATATTAAATATGGCAACCAGTACACCATTAAATGCACCAAACAGCATAGCTGCTACACATGCAATCAAGAATGCTACAATAATCGGAGCCTGTAACGTTCCGTCACCACCAAGTCCCACAAGAATCCGGAGAATCACAGAACCTGCGATTGCTACTGCGGCTCCAACACTGATATCCTGTCCGCCGGAAGCAGCCGTCACTAGTGTCATACCGATAGCAAGAATGGCAACTTCAGAGCCATAATCGAGGATTGTCATCAAATATCCGGTCAAAACAGGATATCCTTCACTATTGCTTCCCAATGTTATTTTAAAGAAAGAGGGATCTGCTGCCAGATTGAATATGGTCAACAGCAGCAATGCCACTATAGGAATAAACATCTGCTTTCTGAATAAAGCGGCAGCGCTATTTGATATATTTATTCTTTTCTTGTCTGTCATCCCTTCTCACCTCCGGCAATCGTTTCCATAATTTTATCCTGATTCAGCTCATCACCTGACAGCTCCCCTACCACCCTGCGGTCACGCATTACTATTAAGCGGGAGCAGGTATGAAGCATCTCATCTGTTTCAGAAGAAATAAAGGTTATACTCATTCCTTCAGCGGCAAGCTTCAGTACCAGTTTCTGTATTTCAACTTTCGTACCAATATCTATTCCGCGGGTCGGTTCATCCAGTATTAAGTATTCCGGATGCGTGAGCAGCCAGCGGGCAAGGATTACTTTTTGTTGGTTTCCTCCCGAAAGAGACTTAAGCGGCGTGTCTGCAGAAGCAGTCTTGATTCCCAATAATTTGATGTATTCATCTGCAAATTTATTTGCCTCTTCCTTGGAGAACGGTTTGAAAAATCCTTTCATAACCTGTGCCGCCAAGATAATATTTTCTCTTACTGAAAGGTCGCCCACGATTCCATCGTTTTTACGATCCTCAGGGAGATAAGCAATTCCGTTATTCATAGCATCCCGAGGTTTTGAAATCTTAATTAGTTTTTCCTTTTTCTTTATTGTTCCGCCAATCACTTTGTCTGCACTGAAGATAGCCCGTATACATTCGCTTCGTCCTGAACCAAGAAGACCGGTAAATCCGTTGACCTCCCCTTTATCTATATGGAAGTCAAATGGTTTTATTCCCGCATCGCTCTGTAGCTGGTTAGCTTCAATAACCCGTTCCTTCTCTCCGGAATAGCCTTTTGCTTTTTCCCTGATATTCTCCATGTCATTCAGCTCC
This sequence comes from uncultured Kineothrix sp., assembly GCA_964463365.1. Classification (GTDB taxonomy): domain Bacteria; phylum Bacillota; class Clostridia; order Lachnospirales; family Lachnospiraceae; genus Kineothrix. Next base: position 7,523 of record CAYXCV010000007.1, on the reverse strand, counting down.
TTGCCTAGCATTTTGGCAACCAGCTTTACACGAGGAAGATCTTCAATGACATATTCACCTACCAGCTGCCCGTCACGCAGTACTGTGATTTTATCACACACTTCATAAACCTGATCCAAAAAGTGAGTGACAAAGATTATGCCAACACCTCTTGCTTTTAAATTCCTCATTAATCCAAAGAGCTTTTCTACTTCTGAGTCATCCAAAGAGGAAGTCGGCTCATCCAGAATCAGCACCTTACAATCCATATCAACTGCCCTGGCAATTGCCACCATCTGCTGAATTGCGATGGAGCAGTTTGATAATTGCTGTGTGGCTTTTGCTGGTATCTTCAAGTTCTCAAGAATCTTGTCGGCTTCCGTATTCATCTTTTTCCAGTCCATAATCTGATTTTTACCACGCCCTATGTACATGTTTTCAGCTACCGTGAGATTTGGACATAAAGTAATTTCCTGATATACCGTACTAATTCCCATATTCTGTGCTTCACGGGGCGACCTGATGACAACAGGCTTATTCACACCTTTTAAGAATATTTTTCCCTCGTCTTTTTCATAAACGCCTGTCAGCACCTTGATCAATGTGGACTTACCTGCTCCATTTTCACCCATCAGCGCATGAATTTCACCTTCGCACAGTGTAAAATCTACCCCTTGTAAAGCAAGTACTCCAGGAAAGCTCTTATATATATTTTTCATTTCCAATACTGATTTCTCTTTCACTAGCGATATCCACTCCTTTTTTAAAAAAAGAGTGTCAGGCAGCTTATGCTGCGCTGCACTCTTTCAATTTTAAAATAATTTTGTAACTAAGAATTTAGATTCCGTATTTTTCAACATCATCAGCGGTAATGGTTGTGGCATCAAAGCCCTTCTCATCCATAATGATGGTTTTCTCTGCAAGCGTTTCCCCGCTCTGAACCTTCTTAATAATATCATCTATATAAGAAGCCTGGAAAGGATTACACTGTCCGTTATAGTTCCAATTCTGATCAAGCAGTTCCTGAAGTGCCCACTTATTACAGTCAAATCCCATAATGATTACATCTTTGCCAACGCCATGAGAGATATTTGCTTTATCAAGTGCTGCAACTGCGCCTTTTGCCATATCATCGTTCTCAGCATAGATTACATTGAATTCAGTTCCGGAATCAATAACAGACTGAACAATCTGCTGTGCCTTTTCTGAGTTCCACTCTGCTGTCTGCTGGGTTACAATATTCCAGGAGTCTTCTGCTGCAACCATCTTATCCACTGCACCTGTACGTCCCTGCTGTGCTGCTGAACCCATAACACCCTGAATATGTATGATGTTATATGCATCCAGTCCCTGACCTGCCAGCCAATTTACAGCTGTCTCTCCTTCTTTGTCCATATCGGAAACGATAGAAGCCAAATACAAATCTTCACTTGCATCAATGGTACGATCGAATAGAATAACTCCGATTCCTGCATCCTGCGCATCCTGAAGAACGCTGTCCCAGCCTGATGTATCTGCTGCTGAAAGAAGTAAGTAATCCACTTCATCCTGGATAAACTTCTGTGCTGCTGTAATCTGCTCATCATTCTTTAAGCTATAAGCAAAAGATGCATCGTATCCATTTGCTTCTGTGAACATTGCTTTCAAATCTGCATCATTAGCTGTCCTGTATCCGGATTCATTGGGGTCATTGTTAATGATACCAACTTTAATTAGTTCCCCTGCTGTTTCTGCTGGTGCTTCTGCTGCCGGAGCTTCTGCTACTGGCTCTTCTGCTGCTGCTTCTGCTGCTGGTGCTGGTGCTTCTGCTGCCGGAGCTGCAGTTTCCGTTGAACCGGAGTTGCCACATCCAACAAGACTTGCTGCCATCATGGATACTGCTAACATTGTTACTAGAATTCTCTTTTTCATTTTCTACCTCCACTATTATGATTGATGTTAACTCTTTGGGATTACTATCTCCCTGTGTTTTTATCTTAACAGTACCAGTATTATGTTTCAATTCAGAATTCCTTTAATTCTAGCGGTTTGTGAGTTCTTTACAATACAATTTCGACATGATATAATCAGAAAACAATACAAATTATTATTTGATAGTATTTTTTTACAATTAAAGTGAAAATTTTATGATTTTTATTATTAAACAAGCAAATATCATAGTTTTTTATTTGTATATTCTGCCCTCATCAAAGAGAAAAGTATGTGTTTTTATTATAATTGATAATATTTTTATATTGGTCCAAGATGTTTCTATTTCAGATATATAGTGGAGGTATGTTATTGTATGGCAGTAAAATATAAATGGATTGCAGAGCGTTTGGAATACACAATAAACAGTGAAAAAGGAATTCACAAACTGCCTACCGAGCAGGAGCTTTGTAAAAAATACCGTGTAAGCCGCCAGACTATCCGCATGGCTTTGGGGCTGCTAGAACAAAAAGGATTGATTATAAAAAAGCAGGGAAGCGGTTCCTATCTCACAGGACGCTCTGCAAATCCTTATGAAAATGTTATAAATATCCTTATATCCAGTGCACAAGAGTATATATATCCCAGAGTGTTAAATGATATTCGGAACACTCTGGCCGCCAATGGATTTTCTGATCAGACTTTTACAACAGATAATTGCGTACATAAAGAACGGGAAATTTTACTTAAGCTATTGGAACGCCCCACGCGAGGAATTATTGTTGAGGGTTGTAAAAGCGCACTTCCCAATCCAAATCTGGATTTATATCTTCGCCTGATAAAAAAAGGATGCCAGCTTGTATTTTTGTTTAATTATTATCCCGCCTTGTCTGATTGTGTATTTATTAAAGATAATAACTACTATGGAAGTTCTCTTCTGGTACAGCATTTAGCTGCGCAGGGACATACTGCAATCGGCGGTATCTTCAAAGCAGACGATCTCCAGGGCATTGAACGATATCAGGGGTATATTGAAACGATGCGGAATCTTGAACTACCCATTTCAGATTATCAAATCTGCTGGTATGGTTCCCATGAACTAGATAAGTTAATCCGCAGCAAAGACACGCACTTTTTAAAAAATATGGTGGAGGAATCTCTCTCCTATTGTACTGCAGTCATCTGCTATAACGACATGATTGCATACTATCTTGCGGACGAGCTGCTGCTTGCCGGCTTCCAGCTGCCGGCTGACATGGCAATCGCCTCTTTTGATAATACTTATTTCAGCACATCTAATATACTTAACATAACCACGCTTTCTCATAAGCCACACGAAATGGGAACAAAGGCTGCACAAGCAATTATTAACAAACTAAGGGGACTTTCTGTGTCATCACAGGAAATCAACTGGAAATTGAATATAAAGGAAAGTACGCTGTCAGATTAGTGAAGTTTAGCAAATTACGTTTCTGTTCCCTGTGTTTCTTTTTTTCTAATAATTATAGGGAACAGTTTTATAAAGAAAATAAAAGTAGTGATAGATGCCACTATGTCAGCAATGGGTTCTGCCAGAAATACTGCAAATACTTTGTTTTCTATAAATAAAGGCAATACATAAATGAGAGGAATCAGCAATATCAATTTTCTTAAGCAGGCAAGAAACAATGATACTTTTGCCTGCCCGATAGCGATAAAAGTCTGCTGACAAGCTATCTGAATACTCATTACACATGTACCTGCCATATAAATCCGCAGCGCCCATGAAGTCAGCTCCAGAAGCTCCTGTGAGCTATTATTAAAGATTTTAACAAAAATTCCCGGATACAGCATGATTGTAATATATAATATGAAAACGAAACTAAAACTGGATATCAGTAATAGCCTAAATGCTTTTCTTACCCTATCACTGTTACCGGCTCCTATAATTTATAAAAATACTATTGACTACTATAAATCTTAGTGATAGTATAAGTGGAAATTAATATTAATATTTTATCGCCGGATAAAATTAAAATTCGCGTAATTACTTATTTCTTTAGGCCTAGTAGAAATAAGTGGTTAGGCTTTTTTATATTTAAGGAGGAAAAAATGACTTTAGGACTTATTTTATCAACGATTGCTACCAGCGCAGCAGACAGTATTAATCCGGTGGCTATTACCCAGCAATTTGTGCTACAGGGGCTTGCCAAGGAGAAACACCATATATGGTATTTTATCATGGCTACCTATATCACCAACTTTATGTTCGGAATGCTTGCATACTATGGAATTATTACAGTTTTTTCGAGTTTGTTCAGCCAATTTATGATGATTGCCGGTAGAGCTGTTTATATTATTTTAATCCTAGCAAGTATTGTTATTTTAATATTTTGCATTGTAAAAATTATTTGTGCTTTGAAATCCAAAGATACGACATATAATATAGAAGATACAAGTAATGCAGAAAATCAAGTCAAGAGTAAAATTAAATCAGTAACACCACCTTCACTATTTATTTTGGGAGTTACCGCTGCTACTATGGAGCTTACTTCCGCACTACCTTATTTTGCCTTCATTGGAATACTTTTAAATTACAAGCTGAGTTTTCCAGAAGTTTTTATAGTTCAGGCACTATATAACTTAATATATTCATCGCCTTTGATTTTCTTATATCTGATATATTGCAAAAAACAAATGCTATTTAACCGTGCATATACATTTATCAAGGTGAAAATGGAAAGGCTTACCGCGTATGTTGTTCCGGTCTTATTGCTGGCAGTGTCAGGAGGAATGTTATATTTCTCCTTTACAAAGCTGATGTGACAAGGGCAGGAGAACAAAATCCCTGGAACAATTAAATTCCAGGGATTTTTAAAGAGGCGCAGACCGGATTTGAACCGGTGGATACTGGTGTTGCAGACCATTGCCTTACCACTTGGCTACTGCGCCATACTGTATAATTATAACAAATCGATAAACTACAGTCAAACTTTATCTTTCTGTAATTTACCGACTTAAAATGACTCCGACGGGAATCGAACCCGTGATACCGCCGTGAAAGGGCGATGTCTTAACCGCTTGACCACGGAGCCTTAAATAACCTCAACGAATGCTATGATATCACACTTTAATGCGCTTGACAAGAGAAACTTTGAAATTTTTATATATTTACTCCTTATTGGTGCCAGTACAAAGCGCTCTATTATTTATAATACGAGTCCAGCCAATCAAATGGATTAAACAAATCATGAAGTTCCCAGTGATAGCGCGGTTCTAATTCAAAATCATAATCATGATAAAGATAGTCCTCTTCCTCCCCATCACTTTCCTGAAAACCAGCCCCCATGTATCTGATCAATCCCGTGATTTCAGACTGGGTGTTCCCATAACCGGTGCCAATGAATTCGGCCTGAAAGGTATCCGTCCGTTTAACTGCTACGGATACCTGGAACGGCACCTTCCAATCCATATTGTCATTATTTTCTACTTTTATATCCATTACAAAGGAGTAAATAAACAGTTCTCCATCATCTAAAACATATTGTTCAAATTGGAGGTCCCGCACCGAATCTGCAAAATGTTCTCCCACATATTTGTTTATCTTAGCCTCTATTTCATCCCATTGGTATAACAGACTATCCGTACCCGCCTCAATATCCTGAACATTACAGTAAACTTTCTCAAGACCACTCGGGGAATAAATCATAAGACTGCTATACTCATTAGCACCAAATACCCAATCGTCAGGAAAAAAGAACGCATAGCGGCCATTAGACATACTATCTTGATAATAATTTGCCAAGTAGAACTTCTGTCCAACAGATAATTTTTGTTCAGGAAAAATCCAATCCGGATCATCAATCTGATCATCATTCTGGTCTACAATCTCAAGATACCTCTTTCCGTCACCCATTCTTTCAGATGCGATGCCCCACAGACTATCACCTTCGATTACCGTATATGTTTCTGGTCGAAACATCCGTTTGAAGTAATTATTTTCAAGATCCGTTTCCAGAGGATACCATTCTGTACCGAACTCCTCTTCAAACGGGTCGGTGAAATCAGTTTCCGATTCGGTTATTGTGTCAGCTTTTATGTATTCATAATACAGTTTCTGGATTTCACTCAATATTCGGTCCAGCTCCGCATCCTTGCTTAACACCTCACACATCTCCAGGCTGCTGCGATCCACACGCTCTTTTATTTCAGTTCGCTCCTTCTGGTATGAAATTGATGCGAGTCGGTCTAAGGACAGTTTATTGGTCAGACTAACCTGCCAATGTCCGTCACCGGTTCTGGCTATCATTAAATTCTCTGTAATTGGAAGACACTTATCTGAATCTTTCATTCTGATTCGATATGAAATTAACAAATGCCAGTAATTACCATATCCTTCTAAAGGATATGTCTGTATCTCGGTATCTTCAATAGATTGTAATCCATATTGGTATAGTAGTTCATATACATATAGCTGATCTTCTTTTAAATCATGCACCAGTTCCTTCACTTTTGATATATCTCCGTCCTCTATAGCCCGAAAATATTCATCCAGATACTTTTCAATCGTCTGTCGCATCGGTTCATAGGTTCCAGCAGCAGGAGAATATTCTTCCAAATAAATTCCGTCTTTGAACCATTCTTCCATAATTTCCCTATACTCATCAATACCTATTTCCTTTTGATCGATCGTATATGTATAATTACCAATCTCGCTATAGCCATCCGGATCATCCGGACCGGTATATGTATCAACCAAACGCCCCTGCAAAACAGCCCCCTCCGACTCTGACAATTGATATCTTTCAGTGAATGAATCAAAATTCGGGTATTCCTCCAGCCCATAGTATTGAAGCAAAAATTCTCCGTTCTTTAACAGAAAAGCATCCATCTGAGCTTTGTGCTGTTTCCCGTCAAAGATCTTCCAAAACCAGCATGATACCTGTCCGTCCTGTTCATGAAAGATACCTACTCCATTAGGTGCTTTTAAAAACAAATCATCGTTACCATCCTTGTCAATATCAGTAAAGATGCATAACCATTCTTTATCCTGATATTCGTCAGTCAGTATTTCTGCAGAATATCCGCCCTCTGGCAAAAGCATGGAGAAATCACCGCCCATAATCAATTCTTTCCATGAAAGATTTTGATTATTGACCATCATAACAGGCTCAATATCTGAATTGCTGCTCAGCCAGTTGATTTTGCTAAAGACAAGTAATATACAAGCGATAAGCACGATCAGGATGGCACCTGATACAATCCAACTTTTTTTGAATTTATTAAACATCTTTTTTCTCCAGTGCAGGTCTTGCCTTATAGTTGCTACAGTTTTATTTGCTTATTATTATACCAGATTACACGATATTAGTAAGTACTTTCCTATCTGACATAATATCCGCTATTATTAAAAAAGATAAAAAAACCGATAGCAAAAACAATTTACTATCAAACTTTTTATTAAAATAAATAAAACCTGTAAACGCCTATGTCTACAAGTTTTTTCTAACTCCCCGAGTAGGATTCGAACCTACGACCCTTCGGTTAACAGCCGAATGCTCTACCGCTGAGCTATCGAGGATTATTCTCTACTATATTATCGTACCCTCAAAACCGAATATCTATAGCTGTAAACAGCTATTAATCATCATATCTTC
>CAYXCV010000006.1:33291-51402 GCA_964463365.1 uncultured Kineothrix sp. | reverse complement strand
CATCATTGCTTGAAGGATGATTTTACTTCCGGCTTTGGAAAGCGGCGGATTTATAGTGATTTTTCCGTTCTCATCAACCCTTGTATACATAAATAGATTTATAGGTTGAATGATTGGCCTATGTTCACCAAGAACTTGATTTATATTATCATAACAGTTTGGATGTCCTTTACCGTTCTGGTAAAAGAAATCATACATTTCCGGACGACAGCATGGGAATAGCAAATCATGTTCTCCCACCTCATCATACACAATTTTGAACATAGGGTGATAGAGGTTTGAGTAGATATAGTCTCCTATATTAAGCCGCAGCGATTCGTTACAATCAATTGTAACTGCTGAAGAGAGAAATTCATTCGGCTTTCCAGCACATTCTGCAAAAAAGTCAGCGACTTGCCCTCCTTCAACGTCAACAATTGTGATGTTTTGGCCTTCCATCATATCAATACTCTTACCACTACAAGCATTTATTAGATATTCCTTTTCCATTTTGGTTCTCTCCTAAACTATCCGGATTTTATCTCTAAGCTGAATAAATTATACTACAATCTATTGTTCAAAACAACGAGCAATTTCCTTCCGTTCCGACTAACAAACCCGTCCATTGAAAGACTTGTTTTTTACCGTACCATTTTAGGAGTGTATTTACGGCATCGGTGATGTTGGTTTATAGAGGGGAAATCAATCCGAATTTAATTGAGGGAACCAGTGGAGTTAGATGATAATTTATTTGCTAAAAGCAGCATTTTTTAATATACTCTTACGTGAAAACAGAAAATGGTCTTGTGCGTGGTATTCCGGCGGCGGACCCCAGGATTATTTCGTATAAGGGAATACCTTTTGCTGCCCCTCCGGTGGGAGAGCTTCGGTGGTGTGCGCCCAAGCCGGCAGAAGATTGGACAGGCATAAGAGATTGTGTAGAATTTGCACCTATTTCCATGCAGAGCATTCCGGGACTGGATGAAACAAATATCTTGAGGAGGCAAGAGCACTACCCGCAGAATATATCAGGGATAAGAACGATGAATTCAATGTGTTCTGGGGAACTGTTGTGGATGGAGTATATCAGACAGACACCAGTTTGAATAATATGGCAATGGGTAAGCTGCTTGATGTCCCGGTTATGATGGGGTATACTAATCATGAGTTCTTTATCGGACCCCAGTCAGATGATATTGCTTCTCTTAAAAAGGAAGCAAGGGAAAGGTTCGGAGAACGTGGGGAAGAATTATGACTTGGCGCGTCAGATGTGTAATTACTGGGCGGAGTTTATGAAAAATGGTAATCCTAATGGTATGGATTCTGACAGTAAACCGATGGAGCGTTGGGAAGCATATACAGATGAAGAACCCAACATTATGACTTTTTATGAAAGCCCCAAAGCGCAGTGTATACCGGCAGGAGAACTGTTGGAATTCTTGATGGGGGAATAGAGTGGATTGAATATGTGCGGAGATGAAAAGATTATAGACACAAATTATAGAGCTATTTTTAAAAAACCTGCTATCCGTTTTATTGCTATCGTTCTTTTCGTATGCGTTATTTTAGTATCTGTCCTCTCAGGACTTTTCATCATTACTCGTGCAAATCATGTACACGACCATGGCGGTTCCCATGAAAGCTGTACTACATGTAATCATTTAGCGAATGCTGAAAACTTAATCAAACAACTTTCCACAGCAATAGTCGTTGCTGTACTTGCATTCGTGCTTTCTTCAATTATTTCATTCTACTTAAAGCTTTATGTTCTGAGCATATTCTCTACTACTCTTGTAGCATTAAAAATTCGATTGAATAATTAAATAATCTCCGCAGGGAAATGCTATGCTTATTTGCGAAGAAGGGGTTTTTATGCCCTTTTTCAAATGAACGTTCGTGTTTCCTTGTTTTTTTGTGCCTAAAAATAAAAACACGGAGGTATTAATTTAATGAAAAAATATTTTTCTATCCTTTTAGCGATAGTCATGGCACTTCTGTGCCTATCTGCCTGCAGTTATAACACAAGCAAAGAAAACGAAAAGTTTCAAATCATAACTACGATTTTCCCGGCCTATGACTGGGTGAAAGAAATCCTCGGAGATAACGCTGACTATGCGGAACTTACCATGCTCTTTGACAACGGAGTGGATTTGCACAGCTATCAGCCAACTGCCGATGATCACATCAAAATTTCCACCTGTGACATGTTTATCTATGTGGGCGGTGAATCCGATGGATGGATTGAAGATGCTTTAAAAAACGCAACTAATAAGGACATGGTGATAATCAACCTTATGGAATCGCTGGACGACTCTGTAAAAGCAGAGGAACTGGTGGAGGGTATGCAGGAAACTGAACACCATCATGACCAGGACCATGATGAAAATCATGAACATGAACATAACGAGTCCGACGAGCATGTATGGCTTTCACTTAAAAACGCCAAGGTTCTTTGCCGGGTGATTTCAGAGAAATTAGCCGAGGCTGACCCTGATCACAAGGTGGATTATTCCGAAAATTTATCGGCATATATATCAAATCTGTCTGACCTTGATTTAAAGTATCAAGAGGTGGTTGACAGAGCGGCAAATAAAACTATCTTGTTTGGCGATCGCTTCCCGTTCCGTTATCTCGTAGACGATTATGATCTCAATTATTATGCAGCGTTTTCCGGCTGCTCCGCAGAAACAGAGGCCAGCTTTGAAACGATTTCTTTCCTTTCAAATAAGGTCGATGAGCTTGAGCTTTCTTACGTTTTGACCATCGAGGGTACTAAGCATAGAATCGCCGAAACAATTATTTCAAATACAAAGAATAAAAATCAGCAGGTGCTTGTTATGGACTCTCTGCAGTCAACAACCTCTAATGATGCGAAAAACGGCACGACTTACCTTTCCGTAATGGAACAAAATCTGGAAGTGCTGAAAGACGCACTGAAATAAGGAGGTGCCAAAATGGCACAAATCATTTGTCAAAATTTATCACTAGGGTATGATGCAAAAGTAATTTTACATGACCTTAGCTTCTCTGTCGATGCAGGCAATTACCTTTGCATCGTAGGAGAAAATGGTTCTGGTAAGAGCACGCTCATGAAAACGGTACTCGGTTTGCAGGCACCCATTCACGGTAAGGTTTCAACAGGTGATGGGCTTCGCCCGAATGAGATCGGATATCTGCCACAGCAAACCGTAGTACAAAAAGACTTCCCAGCATCCGTGAGAGAAATTGTTCTCTCCGGATGTCAGGGAAGGTGCGGGCTTCGCCCATTCTATAGCCACAAAGAAAAGCAGCTTGCACTTGCAGCAATGAAAAAAATGGGAGTTTTCGATCTTTCTAAACGCTGTTACAGAGAACTTTCCGGTGGTCAGCAGCAACGTGTCTTACTGGCTCGTGCCTTGTGTGCGACGCAAAAAATACTGCTTCTTGATGAGCCAGTTACAGGACTTGACCCCAAGGTGACCGCAGAATTGTACCGTTTAATTGACGAACTTAACCACCGTGATGGCATCACCGTCATAATGATTTCCCACGATGTAACCACAGCGGTTGTACATGCAAGTCATATATTGTATATTGGCAAAAAACTATTTTTTGGAACAAAAGAAGAATATGTCGAAAGCGGAGCTGAGAATATATACACCGGTATGGAAGGAGGCGAGGAATCATGAGCCCCATCCTTTATAAGCTCGCGTTGTACATGCAATACCCCTTTGTCCGATATGCGCTCATTGTAGGAGTATTGATTTCCCTTTGTTCTTCACTGCTTGGTGTAACGCTGGTACTCAAACGCTTTTCATTCATCGGGGATGGACTTTCCCATGTGGCGTTCGGAGCCATGGCGATTGCGGCGGTCTTGAATATTACCAACGACATGCCATTGATCTTAATGATTACTGTTATCAGTGCAATCTTACTTTTGCGGACAGGGCAAAACTCCATAATTCAAGGAGATGCAACTATAGCTATGCTTTCAGTCGGTGCACTGGCAATCGGATATCTGCTGATGAACCTATTTTCCACCTCATCGAATCTAACCGGAGATGTATGTACCTCCCTGTTCGGCGCCACCTCTATCCTGACACTGACGCAGACGGAAGTGTGGTTATGTGTTGTACTATCGATGGTCGTCGTATCCATATTCATTCTTTTTTATAATAAGATTTTTGCAGTTACCTTTGACGAAAGCTTTGCACAAGCGACAGGGACAAAAGCAGAGTTATATAACCTTTTATTAGCAGTCATTGTTGCCGTTATAATTGTACTTGCTATGAATCTGGTGGGTTCCCTGCTGATTTCAGCTTTGGTTATTTTTCCAGCATTGTCAGCGATGAGAATCTTTAAGAGTTTCAAGACCGTTACGGTTTGCTCGGCAACATTGTCCGTGTTTTGTTCATTAACTGGTATTCTTGTTTCCATTCTTGTAGGAACGCCGGTTGGTTCTACGATTGTGGTGGTTGATATAGTAATTTTTTTCTTTACTTGCATAATCGGGAAAGTATCAAGGAGGTAGAGAGTATGAAATATATAGCAAGGATAGTGATTGTATTTTTATTGTTTTTTACAGTAACAGGCTGTAGTAACGAGGGGAATGTCGGCAGCCGGGTTGAATACGGCAATAACGTTGATAAAATAATCAGCGAGCAGATTGGCAACGCAGAAGCAGAGGGCAATTCTGTTGATTTAGGAAATGAAACATTATCTGAACCGAAGGGCGGTTTGGAAGAACGGAAAATCATCCCCGAAAATAATGGGAATAATTCTGTTAGTGTTGACTATGATCTTACAAATATGAGCAGCGACATGGTATATGCGACCGTATACCAGATGATGGCAGATCCTGATACTTACACGGGAAAAACCTTTCGTATGGAGGGACTGTATTATGCGGGCTATTATGAACCCACGGCAAAGTATTATCATTATTGCCTTATACAGGACGCATTAGCCTGTTGTGCCCAAGGCCTGGAATTTGTATGGGATGATGGGAACCACGTTTATCCGGATGAATATCCCGAAGAAAATGTGAAAGTTGTGGTAAGAGGCACCTTTGAAACTTATAGAGAAGATGGGGATGATAACCTATACTGCCGGTTAAAGGATGCCAAGATGGAAGTAAAAGAATAATTTCCTCTCCATCAATTATAAATATTTAACCGCTCCTATTAGTATGTTAACCATAAAACCCCGAAATCCCCTGAAACAGAAGCTTTGAAATGAGATCCGCCAGCTTTTCGGGATCTTCATCACACTCATTATTCAACCATTCCCGCATGATACTGACAATCCCTGAGATGACAAAAAATTCAATATATTTAGATTCTGATTCATCCGGTCCATTATAGCGAGCTGATTCTTCCAATGTCTTTTCTTTGGCAAGGAACATCAGCTCGTTTTGAAAATTAGAATCACTATTTTCACCAAGTAGAACTTTAAAGAGAGTATAGTTAGCCTTTGCATATTCTAAAATTTGTATGAGAATAGGAACGGCTATTTTATTCTGTTCAATGATAAAATATTTGTTGACGATATATTGTCTTATTCCTGAAACAGCTTCCTGCTGTATGCTTTTCAGTAATTCATATTGATCGGCATAATGAGAATAGAAGGTGCTTCTGTTAATATCAGCAGACTTGCAGATCATTGTCACGGAAATTTTGGATATCGGATATTCCTGTAACAACTCTATGATACTTTCTCTAATCGCCTTTTTAGTGATACGTATTCTCCTATCCTCTTTATGTTCCATAACTGACTCCTCCGTCATTTATTAAGCCATTATAATCTGTTGATTAAACTTTTATGATAATCAACAGATTTAAACTTTGTGTAGTATATTTAGCAAGAATATTACTTTTAATGGTTGTAAAACTTTGCTATTGTATTATAATACATAATGATAAGTAAAACAACAGGGTGTATCATAATTAATAAGTTGTTTGATAATTATCAATGAGATGGAAATTATATTTTGTTGCAAATTTGTACCTACAACACAAATGTTGCAAGTTTAGGAAAGGCATGGTTAATAAATGTCATATATCGAATTTAATAATATAGTAAAAGAATATCAAACAGGCGGAGTGGGAATACGCGCTCTGGATGGTGCCAGTTTTTGTGTGGAAAAAGGAGAACTGGCTGTCATACTTGGTTCATCCGGAGCAGGAAAAACAACGGCACTTAATATTTTGGGCGGTATGGACACCGCCACATCCGGAGATGTTATTGTAGATGGTGAGGTTATCAGTGATTATAACCAAAAAGAATTGGTTGGATATCGTAGATTGGGCATTGGTTTTGTATTTCAGTTTTATAATCTTGTTCCAAATCTGACTGCACTTGAAAATGTAGAACTGGCAGCGCAGATATGCAGTCATTCGCTAAGTGCTTCGGAGACTTTGGATAAGGTAGGACTTTCTGAGAGGATGGACAATTTCCCGGCTCAGCTTTCCGGTGGGGAGCAGCAGCGAGTATCGATTGCCCGGGCAATTGCTAAGAATCCTAAACTGCTCTTATGCGATGAACCGACGGGTGCTCTGGATTACAGTACCGGTAAACAGATTTTACAGCTTTTGCAGGATACCTGTCGAAAAGATAAAATCACAGTGCTTATTATCACACATAACTCTGCATTGGCTCCGATGGCTGATAGGGTGATACGATTTAAAAGCGGTAAAGTAGTTAAAGTTACGAAAAATGAAAAGCCCACACCTATTTCAGAAATTGAGTGGTGAGTGGTATGGGAAAAGCTTATAGAAAAGATATTTGGCGCTCTATTGTGCGCAGCAAAAGAAGATTTATATCAATTCTAGCCATAACGGCACTGGGAGTGATGGTGCTAACCGGTATATATGCGACCTGTCAGGATATGTATTATTCCGCAGACCAATATTATGACAATCAAAATCTGTTTGACATACGTATCTTATCGACCCTTGGTCTGACCGACGAAGATGTTGATGAGCTATCACAAGTTTCGGGAATTGTTATGGCGGAAGGTGCGTACAGCGAGACGGTTCATACGTATATCGGAGAGTTAAAGCATACGGCAGAAATGACGATGCTCAGTACAAAGGGAATGAATATGCCCTATGTGGAAGAGGGAACCCTGCCAACCAAACCCAACGAAATAGCCGTTACACAGAAGTATTTGGAAGAGTCCGGAAAAACAATTGGTGATACGTTAACAATAGAGGAAGAGTTAGACAACGAAGAGGAAGATGATGAAGGTGGAGATGTTGAAGACGAAGAGGTTATAGAGACGACTACCACAGAGGAGGAAACGTCAGACAATCAAACCGATTCGGATAATGAAACCAATTTAGATAACGAAACTGATTCAGATAGTGATCTGGATACGGATGTAGACTGGGATGCAGAGGTGGAAATTGAAGAGGAAGAAGATACTCCCACCTTTAAGAATACGACCTATACGATAACGGCACTGGTCTCAGATCCAATGGATATTAATAATAACAGTGCCATGTTTCGTTCTGCTACTAATGCCGCAGACTATACTTTTTTTGTATCGAAAGATAATATTGACAGTGATATCTATACATGTGTGTATGTCACATTGGAGGGCATGAAAGAATTAAACTGTTATACTCCACAGTATGAGGACGCAGTAAAAGAAATCATTAATTATATTGAAATAGAAATAAAAGAACAGCGTGAAGAGGCGCGATATGAAGAGATTCGGTCGGAAGCCCTTGATAAAATCCATGATGCGGAATCTATAATGAGTGATAAATTTCAGGAAGCCGATGAAAAGTTTTCCGATGCCTGGGAGGAAGTAGAGGAAGGCAGATTGGAGCTAAAGGATGGAGAAGAGGAGCTTAGCGAAGAAGAAAAAGACGCGTGGCAGAAGCTGGAGGATGCCAGAATAGAACTCGCCGATGCCGAGCAGGAACTGCTGGATGGAGATAAGGAACTACAGCAAGGGGAAAAAGACTTAGCATGGGCAAAAATGGAGTTAAACTATAATGAGTGGAAGCTTTCAGAAGGAAGAAAGGAACTGGAGAGAGCGAAGCGAAAGGCAATGGAAGAATTTGCACTAGCCGAAAAGGAACTGGCTGAGCAACAAGCCGAACTTGATAGCTCCAGAGTACCATTGGAAGCGGGTATCGGACAGTTGAAAATGCTGTTTGGCTTCGGATGGCCAGAGGAAGCATGGAATAATCTTGTAGATGCATCTGCGAATAAAACGGCAGAGCTTTTACATGCTAATCCGGATGGAACTCCTGATCCTAATGTCATTGCAGGTGCAACGGCAGGAGAACAATATGCCCTGTCAGAAGAGATTATGAAGCTGGGTGGAGTCAGCGATAATATTATAATAGATTATACCCCTTTGATTCCGGACTGCGTACAGGCGGGCATTGGTCTTGGTATTGTGAACGGCGGGCAGCAGGTTCTCAGTGAGGGTAAGGCTACCTATGAAACAATAAAGGCAGACGCTTTAAAGAAATTTGCAGATGCGGAGGCGGAACTGCGATATGGAGAAGAGAAGCTTAAAGAAGGATGGGAGCAGCTGGAAGAGGGAGAGCTTGAGCTAGAAGATGCGAAACTAGAGCTTGCGGACGGCTGGAAAGAATGGAATGAAGGAAAAGAGGAATTTGAAGAAGAAGAGGCGAAAGCAAAGAAAGAAATAGCAGATGCCTGGGATGAAATAGAGGACGGTAAAAAAGAGCTTGCAGAAGGTGAGCAGGAACTGGTAGAAAACCAGGACAAATATTTTGATAAAAAAGAAGAAGCAAAAAATAAAGTTTCTGATGCCTATGAAGAGTTAGGTGATTTGGATATGACGGAATGGTATGTACAGGATCGTACCAATTTAAGCAGTTACTCCGGGCTTAAAAATGATATGTCCTCCATTGAATCCATCGGAACAGTATTCCCAATTGTATTTTTAGTCGTAGCCATTCTAATCAGCCTTACAACTATGACACGTATGGTGGAAGATGAACGCGGATTGATTGGCACCTACAAGGCTTTGGGATTCGGAAATGGTTCTATATATTTTAAATACCTTATGTATGCTGTCTTTGCCTGTATATTGGGAGGCATTTTAGGTGATATTTGCGGTTTTATTATTCTACCCAAATTTTTACTGTATATTTTAGAAACACTTTATGTATTACCTCAAGTTAGCCTGCATTTTGATGTTTTGTATGGCTTAGGCGGGGCGGCACTATTTATGGTAGGGATTGTTGGTGCAACCATTTATGTATGTAGAATTGAATTGAAATTCATGCCTGCAGCTTTGATGCGCCCCAAAGTTCCGCGTAGTGGCTGCCGTGTATTTTTAGAACGTATTCCTTTTATTTGGAAGCGGCTTAAGTTCCTGGATAAAGTAACGATACGTAATCTATTTCGATATAAAAAACGGTTCTTTATGACTGTTCTTGGAATTATGGGTTGTACAGCTTTGACTTTATCTGGTTTTGCCATTAAGAATTCGGTAACAGAGTTATTGCCTAAACAATATGATAGAATTTATAATTATGATCTGATGGCAGTAGTAGATGCCGAAGATAATGAAGAGTTTTTGGATATGATTTCTGAGGATACGAATATTAAAGACTATATTAATCTGGAAATCTCCAGTATAAAAGTAATTAATGAAGAGGGAGCTTCGGAAACGGTACAGCTCATGGTGCTCCCTGATCAGAATTCTATGGACACCTATATTCAATTGCAGGATACGAAGAAAAATCTTGTCATGCCTGATGACTCCGGTGTTCTTATCACAAGGAATGCTGCTCAGATATTAGGATTAGAAGTAGGTGGAAATGTTATTTTACAAACGCTTCAATTGGAGCAGAGCGAAACAGTGGTATCTGACATTGTGGAAAATTACCTTGGTAATCATATTTATATGACTAAGGAAGTATATGAAACGCTGTTTAAGGAATATAAGCCCAATGGCATACTTGCTCATTTTTCAGAAGAATGTACCGATCAGATTGCCTACGCCGATGCGCTTTTGGATTATGATATGGTAATAACCTCAATGAGTATTGAGGCAGCCAAAGAGGATTTTGCTTCCAACTTTACTTTGATTAATGCAGTAGTTACTGTATTCATCGTACTGGCGGCAGGTCTTGCATTTGTTGTTTTATTTACACTTTCTAATACAAATATATCAGAAAGAATCAGAGAGCTTGCGACGACTAAAGTTTTGGGTTTTTATGACACGGAAGTTCACGCGTATGTGAACAAAGAAACACTGATACTAACTGCAATCGGTATATTGGTAGGTTTGCCGATGGGGTGGCTTTTGAGCAGCTTTTTGACAAATGCATTGGAGATGCCTTCCATCTATTTCGAAACTTATTTATCACCAATCAGCTATCTTTATGCTGCTGTTATTTCTTTCTGCTTTGCATTAATTGTAAACCTTATTACAAACAGGACATTAAACCAAATTAATATGGTAGAAGCCCTGAAAAGTGTGGAGTAATGTGAAGATTCGGTTAAAAATAAGTGATACTATTGATGGAAGAGCCAAAACTGTGGTAATATCGAAAGAGTGACAAGAAAATCGAAGAGATATTGTAATTTGAAGGAATACAAAAAATGGATTTATTTGAATATATGAGAAATACAAATATGGAAAAAGAGTCACCTCTTGCAGCCAGGCTACGTCCGAAAACCTTAGAAGAAGTAGTGGGGCAGCAGCATATTATCGGTAAGGATAAGCTGCTTTACCGGGCAATAAAAGCAGATAAGCTAAGTTCCATTATTTTTTATGGACCGCCGGGAACAGGGAAAACCACACTGGCTAAAGTAATTGCCAATACGACCAGTGCAGAGTTTACACAAATTAATGCAACTGTGGCGGGCAAGAAAGATATGGAAGCAGTGATTGCAAAAGCAAAAGATTTAAAGGGAATGTATGGAAAAAAATCTATACTTTTCATTGATGAGATTCATAGATTCAATAAAGGGCAGCAGGACTACCTCCTACCATTTGTAGAAGACGGAACCATTGTTTTAATAGGAGCGACTACGGAAAACCCATATTTTGAAGTGAACAGTGCACTAATTTCCCGATCTATTGTATTTGAACTGGAGCCTCTTTTAAAAGAAGATATTAAAACCTTAATACATCGTGCCGTATATGACACGGAAAGAGGAATGGGAGCATACGACGCAGTAATCGCGGAGGATGCCCTGGAATTTCTTGCGGAATTATCAGGAGGAGATGCCAGACATGCTCTTAACGCAGTGGAACTGGGAGTTATGACAACCCAGAGGAGCGAGGATCATAAAATCCATATTACTTTGGAGGTTGCTCAGGAATGTATACAGAAAAGGGTCATCAGATATGATAAAAATGGGGACAACCATTATGATACCATATCTGCATTTATAAAAAGTATGAGAGGTTCCGATCCCGATGCCGCCGTTTACTATTTGGCACGAATGATTTATGCAGGAGAGAGTGTTACTTTTATTGCCAGAAGAATTATGATTTGTGCATCGGAGGACGTAGGAAATGCCGACCCCAATGCTCTGCAGGTAGCAGTCAGCGCAGCCCTGGCAGTGGAACGGATTGGAATGCCCGAAGCAAAGATTATTCTGTCACAGGCGGTGTCGTATGTGGCAAGTGCTCCTAAGAGCAATGCGGCGGTTATGGCAATCGCTGATGCATCGGCGGCAGTAGAGGAGACGGGAAACTTGGCAATACCTTCTCATTTGCAGGATGCTCATTATAAAGGGGCAGCCAAATTAGGGCGAGGAACAGGATATAAATATGCCCATAATTATCCCAACAATTATGTGGCACAACAGTATTTACCCTATGAGTTAAGCGGCAGAGAGTTCTATAAACCTTCCGGAAACGGATATGAGACAAAGATAAGAGAACACATGAAAAAAATTAAAAAAGAGGCAGAATAAATGGAGCAGATGGAAAAAGATAAAAAGAAAAAAAAGAAGAAGGTACTATTGATTGTGGGTATTCTTGCTTTCGTTGTTCTTGTTGTGACCGGAAGCATTACAATCTACATGATTGAAAATAAAAAGCAGGAAGCCAGAGAAACAGCGTCCTTGCAAAAGGAACAGATGGAAAAGGAAAAGCAGAAAGAAGCGGAGGAAGAAGCCAAGGAGTTGGAAGATGGCCCTTTTGGATTTTCAATAGAATCCGGTTTTAATGTTTTTGATTCCATTAGGAAGAGACCTCCTTCTGTTGAGGTGGATGGAGAACGATCAAATGAGTTTTTGCAAATAGAATCTTGCCAGATAAAACATGAAATAAGTAGAGTGGTTTTAAATTTCAATGTTGATACCATGCCATTAAGTGATGATAAATATTATTATTTATTTGCTTTAAAATCATACGAGGACTCCATTACCGAAGAACATCATCCTTTTCAGCAGAAATATAAAGATACGGAAGTGGAGTTTAAGTTCCCAAGACATTTTACAGGAACGGAAAGCGGAGTATTTCGGAAGTTTGTCGTAGCTATCAAAAAAGATGGAAAATATGTGGCAGTCAGCAAACCTCATTATATTACAAATCCGGAAGCGGTAGCGAGATATAAGCATAATGGTGAAAAGCCTTCTTCTAAAAAAGGGCTTTTAGTAGATCCTAACAAATTAAGAACCTCAGAATTGGATGATCTTGGGGTAAAACATGCGGCATACAATATTCCGGTTTCCAGAATACTGGGAGAGTCTAACAGTGAAATATATCCTACTATAAACTATACATATAATGGGAAACATTATGCTTTTAATGGACAGGTTATGTCGGAGTATGATTTGGTATTTAGTATTCTGACCAGTAAAAATATAGAAATTACAGCTATTATATTAAATGATATTTCACCGGCTTATCCCCAGCTGCTTCACCCGTTGTCACGATCGGGGCTGGGAAGCGCCCCCTATTATGCTTTTAACGGCACAAATGAAGCAGGAGTGGAATATATAGCGGCAGTAGGAGCCTTTCTTGCGGAACGTTATTCCGGAACAGCAAATGGAAGAGGGCTGGTTTCAAACTGGGTAATCGGAAATGAGATAAATGCCAGAAAAGAATGGAACTATATGGAGTATGTGAGCTTAGAAGCCTACGTTAGAGAATATGCCAAGGCATTCCGCGTTTTCTATAATGCAATTAAGAGTATTAATGCAGCCAGTAATATATATATTTCCCTGGATCAGCAATGGGACAGAAATATTATTAATTCCAAGAATTATGATTCCAGAGATATTCTTGATGAGTTCAACAGACAGATAAAAGAGGAAGGGAATATTGATTGGGGTCTTGCCATTCATCCATACAATGTACCATTGACCATTCCTCAGATATGGGCAGCCTCTAAATATGTAAAAGATTCTGCGGATACATCTATGGTAACGATGGCGAACATAAATATTGTAACCGATTATTTGCAGCAAAAGGAGTTTTTAACAGATTCAGGAGAAGTGCGGTCGGTAACTTTAAGTGAGATTGGGTATACCTCCCAAAGAGGGGAGGAGCTGCAGGCAGCAGCACTGGTTTATGCATATAAGGTGGCGGAGGCCAATCCTCATGTAGACTCTATTCTTTTTTCCAGACAGACGGATGCCATTGAAGAAATGGTGGATGGACTTTCTTTCGGTCTTAATCATCCTGATGGAACACATAAATATGCATATAATATTTATAAATATATGGATACAGAGGATCAGGAGACCTATACAAACTTTGCAAAGAGCATCATTGGTATCTCAGATTGGTCTCAAATATTAAAATAAACTCTTCTAACAATTGACGGTCAGAAGAGTTGCTGAATTAAAAATTCATAAATTTGCTGATTTTTCCGCTGCCAGTTATCACAGATAGCTGCGGCGGATTCTTCTGTTGGTACAGATAAAGTAATATCCACCAGCTTAATATTTTTCTCTTTGGCTACAAGATGAGCGTCATATTCTCCTGTGGTGGATTTGTAATAATCAGCAAGTATGGAAACTTCATTGCGCAGTTCCATTTCATTATCTTTAAAGAAAATATTGATTTCTTCTTTAATCGTATCACTGATACGGTTTTCAAAATAAGAAAGAGTATCCAGTCCTTCCGGGGTAATGAGTAAATGAGTGCGGTTGCGTATGGACTGAGCGGAGATAAGCCCGGCATCCGTCAGTTCGGAAATAGCTTTCTGTAAGGTGAGAAAATTAGTATATTCCTTATCCAGAATAAAATCTCCGACCTGAGCGCTGGTCAGAGGGAAGTTCACCCGGTCAAGCATATATAGAATGATTAATTTATAAAGTGTCAAAGGTTCCTGAGGCATAAGAGATATTTCCTTTCCAATACTTTCCCTGATAAGAGTTCTGAATTTTCATTTGATGATGAAGATTGTTCAGAACTTGTTTTTTGTTTGTACTCCATAAGGGAGCAATTAATATGTCTTTCGGTCCGTCCCCGGTAACCCTATGAAGAATAATATCAGGGGAAAGTTGTTCCATACAGCGTATAAGGATCTGTATATATTCTTCTTCGGTAAGTACTGAAAACAATTGATTGTGATAATCTTTTTCCAAATCAGTATCTTTTAATACATGCAGAAGCTGCAGCTTGACACCGGAAACAGGAAGAGAATTTAAAAACGCAACGGATTCCAACATCATAGAATCACTTTCCCCGGGAAGCCCAAGTATCAAATGGACGATAACGGGAATATGAAGAGAATGTAAGGCATGAACTGCTTGTATGAAACAATTAAGATCATACCCCCGTCTGATATATTTGGCAGTCTGTTCGTGAATACTCTGCAATCCAAGTTCAATCCAGATAAACTTATCCGGGTAATTTTGTTTCAATTTCTGTAATAATTGTAAAACTTCATCCGGCAGACAGTCCGGGCGCGTAGCGATAGATATGCCTGCAACGTGTGGATGGGATAGTGCTTGTCCGTAAATATATTCCAACCGTTCCGGCGAAGCATAAGTACAGGTGTATGCCTGAAAATAAGCAATATATGGCTCCTTGCTGTTAATCGAGGAAAAGGAAACTGCAAAATCACCGCTTCCCCCTTCACTGCAAAAGATACAGCCGCGGGTATCTAATGTACCATCTCTGTTAGGACAGGTAAAAC
Source organism: uncultured Kineothrix sp. (assembly GCA_964463365.1). Lineage (GTDB taxonomy): Bacteria > Bacillota > Clostridia > Lachnospirales > Lachnospiraceae > Kineothrix. The sequence goes on along the minus strand of CAYXCV010000006.1, from coordinate 36,340 downwards.
CAGCATCAATAGAGATTTTTTTAAGGGTATTCTCATAAGTATTTTTAAGATAAGCATTTAATGAATAATATCGCTTACCGTGCCAAATACCGGAAATATTATCCCGAAGATTTGATATGATATTTTTATTTCTCATAGATTCAACCAATGTTAGATTTCACAGCTTCGGCAACAGCGTCAGCAACTTTTGGATTAAAAGCCTCCGGCATAATATTGTATTCATTTAATTCATCTTCCGGGACAAGACCTGCAATCGCTTTTGCCGCAGCAAGTTTCATTGCTTCCGTGATTTGTGTGGCACGTCCTTCCAGAGCTCCTTTAAAGATACCCGGAAAAGCAACCACATTATTAATCTGATTAGGAAAATCACTGCGTCCTGTTCCGACCACCTTGGCACCTGCTTCTTTGGCAAGGTCAGGCAGGATTTCCGGGACCGGATTTGCCATGGCGAAAATAATAGAATCTTTATTCATAGAAGCAATCATCTCTTTTGACACGATACCCGGTGCAGACACTCCCACAAAAATATCAGCACCCTTTAAAGCATCGGCAAGGGTTCCGGTTTCGTTCTTGAGATTGGTTAACTCAGTCATTTTAAGCTGCATCCAGTTAAGACCATCTGTTTGCTTTGAGACAATGCCTGACTTATCGCACATAATAACATGAGTAAATCCATAGGTGAGCAAAAGTTTTGTAATAGCTATTCCGGCACTGCCAGCTCCATTTACTACGACTTTACAATCTTCCATCTTCTTTCCGGTTACTTTTAAAGCATTGATGACACCGGCCAGAACCACAATAGCCGTACCGTGTTGGTCATCATGAAAGACAGGAATATCCAGTATTTCTTTTAAGCGTTCTTCAATTTCAAAACAGCGGGGGGCACTGATATCCTCAAGATTAATACCACCAAATCCCGGTGCCATATAGGTGACGGCCTTAATGATTTCTTCCGTATCCTGTGTATCTAAACAAATCGGTATTGCATTTACTCCACCGAATTCTTTGAAAAGAACAGCTTTTCCTTCCATAACAGGCATCGCAGCATAGGGACCGATATTGCCAAGACCAAGCACGGCACTTCCGTCGGATACAACAGCAACGGTGTTGGCTTTCATTGTATAAGTATAAGCAGCTTCCTTATTCTCGGCAATTACCTTACAAGGCTCCGCAACACCGGGAGTATAGGCAAGGGAAAGGTCTTCGCGAGATTTAACAGGGGATTTGGAAGTGATTTCAAGTTTTCCGTTCCATTGTTTATGAAGTTCTAAAGCCTTTTCGTTTGTTGTCATGATTTATCCTCACTTATTGAATTATGTATTATATTTTTGCATTTTGTACTGAATTTATCATATAATATTTGAAGAAAGTCTGCAAGAGCATGAAAAATATTTTGATAATAAGCTTTTCTACGCTTTTCTAATAAAAAGGACTTTCTATTTTGGAAAAGCTATTGTATAATGTATAGCTATAGATAGTGTTTATAAGCAATTCCAATCACATATCAGAAATGAATCCCAATAACAAAAGAACAAATCGGATAGATCGTATAGATTAAAATTATCGAAAATTACCCACTTGGTTATTTTTATTATGAACTTGTGTATGACCCAATAGAAAATGGAGGAAGTTATGAGAGAAAAGTATGAATCCTTGGCACTTGCTGATTTAAAAGAGATTGCAAAAGCCAGGGGTATTAAAGGTATTTCCGCAATGAAAAAGGCTAATATAGTAGAGGCCATGCTTGCGGAGGACGAAAAAGAAAAGAGTACACCGGAAGTGTCGGAAGAAAAGACAGTGAAAGAGCCTAAGAAAGTTACAGGAAGTAGGCCGGCTCCAATCAGGAAAAAACAGGAAGAATCCAGCGAGTCCAAACAAGGAAGTAGCAGAGAGGGTCGTTCAGAGGAGGATAAATTTCCGACAGATTTAGACAGTGGACTTATGGCTAATGGTATCCTTGAAGTTATGCCTGATGGATATGGTTTTATTCGTTGTGAGAATTATCTGCCGGGAGAGCATGATGTATATGTAGCCCCCAGTCAGATTAGACGTTTTAATTTAAAAACAGGTGATATTCTGGAGGGAAATACAAGAATAAAGACTCAAAGTGAAAAATTCAGTGCTTTATTATATGTAAAAAGCATTAACGGATATTCGCCCGACTTAGCGGCTCGCAGACGTAACTTTGAAGATCTGACACCTATTTTCCCCGATGAAAGATTGAGACTGGAAACGCCGGGGGCTTCTGTAGCCATGCGTATTATGGATTTAATGAGTCCTGTGGGAAAGGGACAAAGGGGAATGATTGTATCTCCGCCAAAAGCCGGTAAAACTACCTTAATAAAAGAAGTTGCCAAATCCATTAAAAAGAATTCACCGGATATACATTTAATTATTCTGCTAATTGATGAACGGCCGGAAGAGGTAACGGATATTAAAGAAGCCATTGAAGGCCCGAATGTTGAAGTTATTTATTCCACATTTGATGAATTGCCGGATCATCATAAAAGAGTTTCAGAGATGGTAATTGAAAGAGCCAAGCGTCTGGTAGAGCACAACAAAGATGTTATGATACTTCTCGACAGTATTACGCGTCTTACACGTGCATATAACCTTACGGTTCCGCCAAGCGGAAGAACGTTATCAGGCGGTCTTGATCCCGCAGCCCTACATATGCCAAAACGTTTCTTCGGTGCAGCCAGAAATATGCGCGGCGGCGGAAGCTTAACTATTTTAGCAACTGCTTTAGTGGAAACAGGCAGTAAAATGGATGATGTAGTATATGAAGAATTCAAAGGTACCGGTAATATGGAAATGGTGCTAGACCGTAAGCTTTCTGAGAGAAGAGTGTTTCCGGCCATTGATATTCCAAAATCAGGTACAAGGCGTGATGATTTATTATTATCAGAAGAAGAACAGGAAGCAATGAATATTCTGCGCAAGGCATTGAATGGCATGAAACCGGAAGAATCAGTAGACAAAATCATTGATATGTTTTCAAAAACTAGGAATAATGCGGAATTTGTTCAAATGGTTAAGAAGATAAAAC
>CAYXCV010000006.1:0-33191 GCA_964463365.1 uncultured Kineothrix sp. | reverse complement strand
TATTCTAAGAAGATAAAACTATTCTAAGAAGATAAAACTATTCTAAGAAGATAAAACTATTCTAAGAAGATAAAGCTATTCTAAGAAGATGAAAATAAAAGTTCTAAAATGCTTGCAAGAGTAGAATGACTATGATACAATTATAAAGCTGTTTGGGTAAGACAAGCGGCAAGTGGATGAGAACAAAACGACTTTATTTTACTATAGAGAGGTGAAAGAGATGAAACAAGGAATCCATCCTGATTACCATCAGGCAAATGTAACATGCAACTGCGGCAATGCATTCGTAACAGGCTCAACAAACAAAGACATTCACGTTGAAGTTTGTTCTAAATGCCATTCCTTCTATACAGGACAACAGAAGACTGCAAGAGCGGATGGACGTATTGATAAGTTCAACAAGAAATACGGTGTTGAAAACAAATAAGTTTTCTACAAATAGTTATGCATTTAAAAAGGTTGAGGTGTCGATATCTCAACCTTATTTAAATACAAGAATACCAATAATGAATACATGAGGTTATCATATGAAAAAAAGAGGCAATTGTTATTCCGGTATTGGCGGTCAGGCGGTGCTGGAAGGCGTTATGATGAAAAATAAAGATCAGTATGCCATTGCTGTCCGTAAACCGGATGGTGAAATAGATATAGAAGTAGATGAGTATCGAGGCGTGCTGCATGATAGTAAGTTAAAGAAGATTCCTTTTATACGTGGAGTTTTTAACTTTGTAGATTCTATGGTACTGGGCATGAGAACATTAAATCATTCCGTATCATTTTATGAAGATGAAGAAGCAAAGGAAACGGCAACGGATAAAGTTTTTAATAAGATTTTCAAGAACAAAGCAGAAAATGTCATGCTGGGTATCGTTACCACATTTTCTATTGTATTAGCGATTGCGATTTTCATGGTTCTGCCTTATTTTATTTCCTCTTTATTTGAGGAATACGTAAGAAATGCGTCCCTGATGGCAATTATTGAAGGCTTGGTAAGAATTCTTATTTTTGTTGGATATATTGTAGCGATTACATTAATGAAGGATATTAAGAGATTATACCAGTATCATGGTGCGGAGCATAAATGTATCAATTGTATTGAAAAAGGTCGTCCTCTGACTGTTCGCAATGCGATGCGAAGCTCCAGGATTCATAAAAGATGCGGAACCAGCTTTATGTTTTTTGTTATTTTTGTCAGTGTTATCGTATTCTTTTTTATCCGTGTGGATAGTCCGATACTGAGAGTCGGGATTCGTATTTTATTAATTCCGGTAATAGCAGGAATTTCCTATGAGCTGATTCGTTTGGCCGGAAGAAGTAATAACATTTTCATACAAATACTTTCACTTCCCGGAATGTGGCTGCAAAGGCTGACGACTAAGGAGCCGGATGAAACAATGATTGAGGTTGCGATAGCTTCTGTAGAAGCGATTTTTGACTGGAAAGCATATTTGAAAGATACGTTTGGATATGAAATAGATGATTCCTGGTTGGAGGATGAGCCGAAAGACGATGAGGCTGAAACAGAGGCAGAGAATCTGGCAGTTGAATAGAGATGAAGAGAATGAAGTATAAAGAATTATATGATTTAGGTGCGGAAATGCTCACAGGTGCCAATATACCCAATGCCTTGCTGGATGCCAGATTGTTATTGGAGCATATCTGTCATACAAGCAGACATGATTTGCTAGTACATGGAGACAGAGAGGTATCAGAGGAAGATAGAAAACAGTATATAGATAATATAGAACGAAGAAAAGGTCGTGAGCCACTACAGCATATTACCGGTGAGCAGGAATTCATGGGACTTACCTTTATGGTGAATAAGAATGTTCTGATACCCAGACAGGATACGGAGGTGCTGGTGGAGGAGGTCATGCGTTATCTTCATGATGGAATGGATATACTGGATATGTGTACCGGTTCCGGTTGTATGCTCTTAAGCCTTCTTCATTATTCTAATGGCTGCAGGGGCGTAGGAGCAGATATTTCAATCAATGCTCTGGATACTGCGAAGCATAATGCGAAGAATCTGCAAATAATGAACGTTGAATTTATACAAAGTGATTTGTTTAAAGAAGTAGAAGGAAAGTACGACATTATAGTGTCAAATCCTCCATATATTAAAACGGATGTCCTCTCTTCCTTAATGGAGGAAGTGAGAGATTATGAGCCGCTTGATGCTCTGGATGGCAAAGAAAGCGGACTGTTTTTTTATGAGGAATTGATCAAAGAAGCACCTCAATATTTGAATGGCGGTGGATATCTGTTTTTTGAGATTGGCTATGATCAGGCAGAGCCTGTGGTAGAGAAAATGAAGAGCAATGGTTTTAAAGAGGTTACTGTGCTGAAAGATTATGCAGGGCTTAACAGAGTTGTGCATGGACATAGATAAAAATGTATGGACATAGATAGAGATATATGCATAGATAAAAAGGAGTTTATATGTTTGATAAGTTAGAAGATTTACTGATACGATTTGAAGAAATTATGGGAGAGCTGGCAGAACCGACCGTAGCAAATAATCAGGAGCGTTTCCGTACTCTTATGAAGGAGCAAAGCAATTTGACTCCCATCGTGGATGCGTATAAAGAATATAAACAATGTAATCAGGATATTCAGGACAGTCTTTCAATGCTGGATGAAGAGTCTGATGAAGAAATGCGTGAAATGCTGAAAGAGGAGCTGAATGGTGCAAAGAAGCGGGTAGAGGAATTGGAAGAAAGTCTTAAAATTCTACTGCTTCCAAAGGATCCTAATGATGATAAGAGTGTTATCGTTGAAATAAGAGCAGGAGCCGGCGGTGATGAGGCAGCATTATTCGCAGCACAGATGTATCGATTATATGTACATTATGCAGAGAGTCAACGCTGGAAAGTAGAAACAATGAATGTTGACGAGATCGGTATCGGCGGTATGAAGGAAGTAAGCTTTATGATTAATGGTCAGGGAGCATATTCCAGACTTAAATATGAAAGCGGCGTGCATCGTGTACAGCGTGTTCCCGAAACGGAATCCGGCGGACGCATTCACACCTCAACAATTACTGTTGCTGTAATGCCTGAGGTTGAAGAGGTGGATGTTGTGATTGATGAAAAGGATATTCGTATTGATGTTATGCGTGCATCCGGTAACGGCGGTCAGTGTGTTAATACTACCGACTCGGCGGTGCGTCTGACTCACTATCCTTCAGGAATCGTAATATATAACCAGACAGAGAAGTCTCAGTTACAAAATAAGGAGAAGGCTTTTGCCCTACTTCGTGCAAAACTATATGATATCGAACAACAGAAAATGCACGATGCGGAGGCAGAGCTTCGAAGAAGCCAAATCGGTACCGGGGATCGTTCTGAGAAAATAAGAACCTACAATTTCCCTCAGGGTCGTGTTACAGATCATAGAATCAAGCTTACACTTTATAAAATTGATGATATTATGAATGGTAATATTGATGAATTGTTAGACAGCCTTATTGCAGCCGATCAGGCGGCTAAGCTGACAAAGATGAATGAACAATAAGAATTGCAGATAGAATGAGAATAAAAAATGGTATTATGATGACCTATTTCCGTATGGAGTAGGTCATTTTTAATTTTCTGTGTGCGTTTGCTCAGTTTTTGTGATCTATTATTGTGCTATGGTTAGCTTTGAAATAGGTAGAAAAGAATGTGCAGTAGACTCAACGGGGATATCCTTAGGAGAAGTAAAGATTGAGTTAGAATAGGTTATATCCAGTATGATAAGATCAGGTTGGTTTTTTGCTAATTCTATGCCGTTCTCACCATCGTATGCTGCCAGCACTTCATAGCCTTTCGCTTTTAGTTCATCTTCAAGCAACATCACAAGTTCCTTTTCACCATCAATTAAATGTAGGACGGATTTTGCGGACATATTTTACTTTGATTGTTTTCAACATTACGACACCTGTAAATGTAAAGCCTAAAATTCATTGACTTTTTGAACAGCGTTCAGTATAATGTGTTTGAACAATGTTCAAGGAGGGTTGATATGAAAGATACGGCGAATGTTAAGGAACACATCGTTGAAGTAACAACTGTACTGATTGAGCAACACAATGGAAACACAAAAAGTATCACTGCCCGTGTGATTGCTGAAAAATCAGGGGTAGGATTAGGTTTAATAAACTACCATTTCGGAAGTAAGGAAAATCTAATTACAACTTGTGTTCAACGCATCATAGGAAAAGTAATTACGGGCTTTGATACGAGTAAGGAATACGCCACAGACAAAGAACGATTAACAGCGTGGGCTATATATGTTTTTGATTTTCTTTTTAAACATAATGCTATTTCCCGTATTTCAATTTTGAGTGACTTCCAAAATTATACCGTGGATTGTAACTCTGTTCATTCACAGCGTGGATTTATGTTTGCCCTCAAAAATGATATTGCGGACAAGGATAAACATATATTATCGTTTATCCTTACAGCCGCAATGCAAGTCGCATTTTTGGGCAGCGAAACTGCCAAGGAATTGTTGGGTTATGATTTTACGAAGCAAGAGGATAGGGCGGCTTATATCGAAAAATTGGTATCCGTACTTTTTGAAGATAACAGAAAGGAAACGAAATTATGAATAAAAAAATAGGAATGTTCAGTTCTGCAACTAACTTAATAGCTGTAATTGGTTTTGCGCTATCTATGCTTATTGGAAGCAACTTTGGGAGTTACTTTTCTTCCATGTTTATTGCTTTCAGTTTTATGCCGATGATGTGTGCATATGCTTATTTTTCAAAAGAAAAAACAAAGTTGGCGGGAATTACAGCAGCAGGCTTCGCTGTTATGTACGCAATTTGCAACTCATTCGTATATTTCACGCAAATCACTACGGTGCGGATGGAGACGCTCACTGAGCAAGCCGCAAAATTATTGGATTTCCAAAATTTTGGACTGTTTTTCAACTATGACATGCTTGGATATTGTTTGATGGCTATATCGACATTCTTTGCTGGATTAACGATTGAACCAAAAACAAAGGGTGATAGATGGTTAAAATGGCTATTATTGATTCATGGTGTTTTTGCAATTAGCTGCTTTATTCTTCCCTTGTTAGGTTTATTCAGCGCCGATATGAATGGCGGTGAATGGATTGGTACAGCAATACTGGTATTTTGGTGTGCATATTTTATTCCAGTCGGTATATTATCCTTTTTACACTTTTCGAAATATGAGGACTGAAGTCTAAGGTTCCTTTACTTACCTATATGTCCGCTGAGGCTGAAATTTTAGTTTGCGTATATTATACTAATGGACAATAAGAATTGCAGATGGAGTGAGAAATTACAGACTAGTTAAGAAAAATTACTTGTAATATTCTTCAGATTTGCTATAATATAGTTATATAAGGCAATCGCCACAGAGTGGTTGACCAAGAATTGAAGTAAAAAACCTTCCAAGACTCGCTCAAAGTACAGGGAAGGTTTTTTACTATTTTAGTGACATATCAAATAAATGAATGTCAGCAGTGCTAAGAGGAACATTCCAAAAGACATAAGGTCTTTGAAATCGAATTTATTCTTCAAAAGCATCACCTCCATTCTATGTAGAATGAAGGTCAACCACCCTGTATCACGATTGCCAGCAACCATAGGCTGCTAAAAATAGTATATCATGAACGAAAAGCGAACACAAGTTCGATTTATAAAATATGAAAAAATGGTATTATGATGACCTATTTCCGTATGGAGTAGGTCATTTTTTTCATAAATCTTGACTTGCTGTGAATATTACACTACGATATAAGTGTCAATTTCATTTACAGTTATGTCATGACGTAAACCTACAAAAGCTTAAGCGGTCACATTGTACGATCCTTCCGCATGGCTTGGCTGTAACTACAAAACGGAGGTATAACATGAGGCTAAAGGACAAAGTATGTATTGTAACTGGTGCAAGTTCTGGTATGGGAAGAAGTATTGCACTGCTTTTTGCGCAGGAGGGAGCTAAGGTAATCGCTCTCGCAAGAAGAAAAGAGAGGCTGGAGGAGATAGCCAAAGAGGCAGAAGGAATGGCAGGAAGCATTCTTCCTTATGCGGGGGATCTAATGAAGGATGAGGACATTAAAGGTGTGGTTGCTACTGCTCTTGATACTTATGGGAAAGTAGATGTATTAGTAAATAATGCAGGTGTTATGGATAATATGATACCTGCTCATGAGGTAACTGACGAGCATTGGGATTGGATTATAGGAATGAATCTGACATCTTTAATGAAGCTTTCGAGACAGGTTTTAGAACCAATGTTAGAGAAAGAATCCGGAGTTATTATAAATGTAGCTTCTGTTGGCGGCCTGATGGGATGCCGTGCAGGAGCAGCTTATGCAGCTTCTAAGTTTGGAGTAATAGGCTATACTAAAAATGTAGGCTTTATGTATGCACAGAAGGGAATACGTTGTAATGCGATCTGTCCCGGTGCAGTAGAGACTGAAATAGGTGTTGACGGAATGAGTAAAGCCAGTGAATTTGGTTCAAGCAGGGCAATGCTGGGCATGGGAGCCAACCCAAGGATAGGAAAACCGGAAGAAATAGCTACGGCAGCTCTCTTCCTCGCATCAGATGATTCTAGCTTTGTTAATGGTACCACTTTAACGGCAGATGCAGGATGGACAGCTTATTAGATTGTAGTTCAACCTATTGTTCAGAATAATGAAAGAGTAACAATATCAATGTCAATAAGCGGACAAAGATGAATGAACAATAAGAATTGCAGATGGAGTGAGGATTTGCAGATTAGTTAAGAAAAATTACTTGTAATATTCTTTAGATTTGCTATAATATAGTTAGATAAGGCAATCGCCACAGAGTGGTTGACCTGAAATATTAAAAGTAAGAAACCTTCCAAGACTAGGTCAAAGTACAGGGAAGGTTTTTTACTATTTTAGTGACATATCAAATAAATGAATGTCAGCAGTGCTAAGAGGAACATTCCAAAAGACATAAGGTCTTTGAAATCGAATTTATTCTTCAAAAGCATCACCTCCATTCTATGTAGAATGAAGGTCAACCACCCTGTATCACGATTGCCAGCAACCATAGGCTGCTAGAAATATTATATCATGAGTGAAATGCGAACACAAGTTCGATTATAAAAAGATGGAATATGTAATTATGACAAATCAAATAAAAGTAATAAATCATATCAAAGAAAATAAGGTATTATTTCTATTGCTTGTTTTTATCCTTTTGGGCATCAGTTTTTTGGAATATTGGCTTATGCCTGAATGGAGTAAAAGATTGCTGGAGATATTGGTGGATGAGCAAGCAGGACATACGCTTTGGTATGTTTTGAAAGGAATGCTTTATACAGCCACCATGCTGGGTATTTTGGGAATTTTAAAAAGCTGGAGCAGTATGACGATAATCCTTATGTATCAGCAGTGGATTTGATAAAAGACCAGGAGGATATTGTGTCTCTGAATGAGTAATAAATAGTTTTGATAAATCTTATAAGTGCTGTAAAATATTACGTTGAATATTACAGAATTTTTGGGTATAATATAAATACTAACGAAGAAAGGAAGAAGTTATTATGCCAAAGATATTACCCGTTTCAGATTTAAGAAATTATAATGAAGTATTAAAAAACTGTCAGATAGGTGAGCCAGTATTTTTAACTAAAAATGGTAGAGGGCGTTTTGTAGTTATGGATATAGAGGACTATGAGCGTGAGAAGGCTGAAAAGAAATTATTAATGAAATTACAGGAGGCTGAAGAAGCGGTAAAAGATGGTACTGGATGGATAAATATGGATGAATTGAAAACAATAGTTGGAGAATAAAATTAAAAAACCTTCCAAGACTCAGACAAAGCACAGGAAAGGTTTTTTACTTTTTATATATGTTATATATGAGCTTAACTTGTGAGCATTGACTTGAGCCAGATGCCGCTATCATTGAGGTCTTCAGGCATAAAACCCATTGATTTTATACATGATTTTTTTAATATAGCAGAACTTTCATCCTTATTCGATAGGTTCCATGCAATATGGCTAATCTTGAGTTCATCCAATAAAGAAATCCATTTTTTTGCTTCTTCCGGATTAATTGCCCCGTTTCCGGAAGCATCACATATACCATATTCCGTAACAAAAATAGGAAGCTGATTCTCCAAAGCTGTCCGCATTTTATCACGCAAAGCATCTTTGTGGGTGTCTGCATAGAAATGCAAAGCATACATAATATTATCGTAGCCGGAAATCGGATTTTCAGAAGCAATATCAACATCCTGCGACCAAGTAGGGGTTCCCACAATAATAATAGCATCAGGAACATTTTTTCTGATGACCGGGATCACTTGTTCCGCATAGCTCTTAACATCTTCCCATGTTGTGTCGCCGTTGGGTTCATTACAAATTTCATATAAAACATGTTCATCCTCTTTATGTTTGGAAGATATTTCTTCAAAAAAGTCAATGGCGTCTTTCATATTTATTGAAGGATTGTTGTCTAATAAGATATGCCAGTCTACAATCACATACATTTTTAATTCCCGTGCAATCTCAATTCCTTTAGAAACCACTTCTTTTAAAAAAGTCTTATGGTTCTCATCCTTGGAACAGTATCCTTCCTCTTCCGCAGTATACAGTGCTAACCGGATAACATTCATGTTCCAGTCATCTCTAAAGTCCTGGAAAGCCTGCTTGTTGATGTAATCAGGAAACCAGCCGAGTCCATGGGAGCTAAGACCCTTTAGCTGTACAGGGGTATTGTTCTCATCACATAAACGTGTTCCTTCAACATGTAGCTTTCCGTAATATTCATTTTTAACCATAACTCTTCTCCTTAAATTTTGTCCTCATAATTTATTCGCGTCTATACTATTTTTAGTATACACTATGAGAAGGAAAATACAATAAAAGGTTACTCTGCCTGGAGAAATTAAGCGTGCATGTTTGTTGCTTTGTCCAGGTTGTCCGTATATAATATTAAAATAAAAGATAGAATTGGAAGGGAGTGTATTCATGCCAGATAAAATAGTTGTGGTAGAGGATGAACCGGAAATTGCTGATTTAATTGAAGTTTATTTAAAAAATGAAAATTATACAGTTTTAAGTTTCATTCAGGGAGTGAAGCCCTTGAATTTATTGATACAACAGAGATTGATCTTGCGATTTTGGATATTATGCTGCCGGATATCAATGGTTTTGCGCTTTGTCAGCATATAAGAGAAAAGTACACATATCCGATCATTATGCTAACTGCAAAGGATGAGGAAATTGATAAAATCACCGGGTTATCCTTTGGAGCAGATGATTATATCACAAAACCCTTCCGCTCTCTTGAAATGGTAGCAAGGGTAAAGGCGCAGCTGCGGCGATATAAAAGATACAATAAAACCCAGGCAATAGATATTTACGACCCTGTGATTACCCATTCGGGCTTAGTAATGAATGTTAAAACCCATGAGTGCATGTTGAACGAAAAGCCACTTGCACTGACTCCGACTGAATTTGCGATACTTCGCATTCTATTGGAGCATAAAGGCGAAGTAGTAAGCGCAGAGGGATTATTCCGTGAAATATGGGAGGATGAGTATTATAGCAAAAGCAACAATACGATAACCGTTCATATCCGTCATTTGCGCGAGAAGCTGAATGATACTGTTGATCATCCAAAGTACATTAAAACAATATGGGGAGTAGGATATAAAATTGAAAGATAAATATAAAAATAAATATAAAGCTGATTATTCCCAACTAAAATCTAAAATATTTTTTCAGCTTTTATGTATGATAGTGATTGCTTTTATAATTATTGTTTTTCTATATAGATTTTTTTGGAGCAATCGGGGAGGCGACTGGCTTATTTCTGTATTTCAACGCTCTTTTCGGGTAGATTATGATAATGCATATCAGATATACCAGACAATCCGCAATTATGTGGATGTCATTTGGATAGGAGCGATTGCAATTATGTTTCTTATATTGCTTCGGGTGACTCTCAACTGGTTTACCAGATACTTTGATATTGTCAATCAAGGCATTGATGCGTTGTTAACGGATGAGACGGAAATACATCTGCCATCGGAAATGTTAGCCACAGAGCGCAAATTGAACGTTGTTAAGCAGACCCTGAAACAGCGCACAACGGAGGCACAATTGGCCGAACAACGGAAAAATGATCTGGTCATGTATCTGGCTCACGATATCCGCACACCGCTGACCTCAGTGATTGGTTATCTGAATCTTTTGGAGGAAGCTCCTGATATGCCTGCGGAGCAAAAAGCAAAATATGTGCATATTACACTTGATAAGGCCTATCGTTTGGAAAAGATGATAAATGAATTTTTTGAAATTACACGATATAACTTACAGCAGATAACGTTAACAAAAGAAACCATAGACCTATACTATATGCTGGTGCAGCTTTCGGACGAGCTTTCGCCTATTTTATCAGAAAATGGAAATACTACAATTCTCAAAGCAGATGAGAATCTGACTATTTATGGTGACCCCGACAAGCTGGCCAGGGTTTTCAATAATGTTTTGAAAAATGCCGCTGCTTATAGCTATCCGAATACGGAAATAACTATTTCTGCTGAGGAAAAAGAAGATTCTGTTATCATTTCTTTTCAGAACAGAGGAGATACTATTTCGAAAGAGAAGTTGTCTGCCATATTTGATAAGTTTTATCGTCTGGACGCGGCACGGACTTCTCATACCGGAGGTGCCGGTTTGGGGCTGGCCATTGCGAAAGAAATTGTAGCTTTACACGGCGGAAGCATTAGTGCCAGCAGTAAAGATGACATGATTTTATTTGTTATAGAACTTCCCCGAACGAATTAGGAAAAGATTAACTTGAAATTAGGATTTTCTTAGGAATTAAACAACTTCATATTAAAGTATCAATGGCTCCTGTGAGGTAAGATCATTACTAAAAGGAGAGCTATATTATGAAGACCCGTAGAAAATCAAAACGTCAAGTTCACCGTAGGCGTATGAAGTTATTGTTTTTAGAATGTTGCGGACTTGCTATCATGATAGCAGTTATCAGTCTATTTGTGACCTATTACCCATTTGATTTAAGTAAAGAACTTAGTTTATTGCCATCTGTCATTCCTGGCAGTGACACTGATTTTCATACAGGTTCCATAGACAATGAGGAAAATAATGCTGAGGAAAGCAATGCGGACGAAAGCAATGCGGGCGAAATTCATACGGACGAAAATGAATGGTGCTTAATTTTAGTGAATAAATGGAATTACATTCCGGATAATTATGAAGTCGAACTAACAAAATTATCCGGTGGAGAGTCCGTAGATCAACGAATATACCCTAAGCTACAAGAAATGCTTGACGCTGCAAGAAACGATAACATTTATCCGGTTGTAGTTTCCGGATATCGAACCGCAGAAAAACAGCAAAGGTTAATGGACGAAAAAATTGCCGAATATGAAGCGGAGGGCTGCGTTGCCGAAGAAGCGATTACCAAAGCGGACGCTTGGGTAGCGATTCCCGGAACAAGTGAACATCAAATAGGGATTGGTGTTGACATTAATGCAGACAGTATTCATTCGAGAGGTGAAGATGTTTATGATTGGCTGGAACAAAATAGCTATCAGTTTGGATTTATCCGTCGTTACCCGGCTGAAAAAACAGAAATAACAGGGATAATCAACGAACCATGGCACTATCGTTACGTGGGTGTAGAAGCAGCTACGGAAATTCACACTCAGGAAATCTGCCTGGAGGAATATCTGAATCAAGCCTGACAATTCAATTCCACCGGGAAATAAAAAACAACGATACGGACAGAATAATACAAAACGCTTAAAGTAAGAGGAGATTGTATGTGCGGCAGATATTATATTGATGATGAAACAGCAAAAGAAATCGAAAAGATTGTAAGGCAGGTAAGTGAAAAATATTCTCATAAAGGGGATGTATATCCCACCAATCAGGTACCTGTTGTTTATAATAAACAAGAATCTCTTTCTTGTGAAAATATGATATGGGGATATCCTAATTTTAAGAATAAAGGCGTTATCATTAATGCCAGAAGTGAGACAGTCAAAGCAAAACGTACCTTTAGCGATTCCGTATTACATCGCCGCTGCATCATTCCGGCAGCCGGCTTTTATGAATGGGATAAGGCGAAGAATAAGATTGCGTTTCAGCGAAAGGACAATCGCATTTTATTTATGGGCGGAATATGGAAGGCCTATGAAGAAGAAAAACGGTTTGTTATCCTTACGACCGGTGCCAATGCTTCCGTCAGCATGGTACACGAGAGAATGCCTTTGATTTTAGAGCCGGCAGAATTAGAGGACTGGATATTTGATGATACATTTACTGATTTTGCGATACAAAAAACACCGGTGTTATTAGATAAAATACAAGATTATGAACAACTTACTTTACTTTAGTAGTGATAAGTGATATTCTATTGGTAGTAGTACTACTACCAATTTTTTCGTATTCAAAAAGGAGGAAAATAAATGACTCTTAAGGAACGCATATTATATTCTGCAAGAGAAACATTTTTTTACGAAGGATATAATGCTACTTCAACCAAAAAAATAGCACAAAAAGCAGGTACTAGTGAAAGTGGTATTTTTAGGATTTTCTCAAATAAATATGAAATCCTAATGTCTGTTTATAATGCATGTTGGAAAATAATAAATGATAAGATTGATAGCAGCATAGAATCTTTTACTACACCTAAAGAAAAAATTTTATATATTGCTGAATCAATGTTTGACTTGTATTTTGAAGATCGCATATGTATGAGTTTCATAATTATGAATACTGGAAATACAGATACTTTGATTTTGGAAAGAAAACAGGAAAGTATTATTTCAGAAGAAAATGTGAAATACATAAAACGACTCAAAAAACAATGTGATAATCTTTTTGCAGAAAGCAGCGCTACCGGACTTTTAACAGCCGAAGCATTATGTGAAGCTGTAATGTCTGTAATAGAAGGAGTATTGCTTGGGTGGTATTTAGCTGATAATGCGAAAGATTACCCATATAAGATCTCGAAAAAAGAAGCACTAAATATCATTATTGTTCTGATTAAGGACAAGGAGGTTTAACCATGTTATATAAAGTTGAAAAAAGCAAAACAGCACTATTGGTAATTGATGTACAAAAAGAATACTTTGAGGAAGATTGTCTCTTATATACGTCAAATGCCATTCAGTGTAAGGAGAATATTTTAAGTATTATTTCTCATGCTAAGGAACAAAAAATCCCTATTATTTACATTCAGCATATACAGAAAGCTGACGGAAGCGATACAGGATGTATGGCAGACTTTGACCCTACTCCCGTTTTTGTTGAAAATACAAAAGGTGTGGATTTGATCGATGAGCTCCATGTAGAAGCGGAAGATATCCTAATCATAAAAAATAGATATAATTCTTTTGTTAATACACCTTTACACAGTATACTGCAAGAAAAAAGAATAACTACCCTTATTATCTGCGGGCTTATGACGAATTATTGCTGCCTTAGTACTACATATTATGCTCATGATCTTGACTACAAGCCAATATTTGTTTTAGATGCTGTGCAGGGACCTGATATGCCGGATTTCGGATATGGTGAAATTCCGCAGGATTTAGTTAAAAAAGTTATTGCCACAAGTCTTCTCGGCGGAATCGCAGATGTGTGTGAAACTCAAGAACTTTTGAATAATTTTTAACTTTACCAGATTTTGAATAGTTCCATCTATTACCACTTGAAATAAGAACACGTGTTCTGATAATATAAATACAAAGGTGGTATTCATAATGGAAAAAACTATATTTCATATTGATGTTAATTCTGCCTTCCTTAGCTGGGAGGCAGTTTTTCGTCTTCAATTTCTCGATTCAAAGGTGGATTTAAGAAATATCCCATCCGCAGTGGGCGGCGATATGGAGATGAGGCACGGAATTATTCTGGCAAAGTCTATTCCTGCTAAGAAATATCAGATACAGACAGGCGAGACTATTTTAGAAGCAAAAAGAAAATGTGACAAGCTGTATTTGGTTCCGCCCAACTATGGCTTATATGAAAAATGCTCACAGGCATTTATAGATATTCTGAGGGAGTATACCCCCGATGTGGAACAGTATAGTATTGATGAGGCATATATGGATATGACAGGAACAAAACTACTGTTTGGGAATCCCATAGAAGTTGCTAATAGGATAAAAAATAGAATCAGGGAGGAACTGGGCTTTACTGTGAATATAGGAGTCTCTACCAATAAATTACTTGCCAAAATGGCAGGGGATTTTAAAAAGCCTGACTTAGTGCATTCCTTGTATCCTGATGAGATCAAGCAAAAAATGTGGCCGCTTCCGGTATCCGATTTGTTTTTTGTGGGAAGAGCTACCACAAGAAAATTATTTTCTTTAGGAATAAAGACCATAGGAGAGCTGGCGAATACCAATCCTCAATTTCTTAAGGGTCATCTGAAAAAGCAGGGAGAGATTATCTGGGCTTTTGCCAATGGTATGGACTTTTCGGAAGTACAGGCCGAGCCGCCAAAAAATAAGGGATATGGAAACAGTACGACCATTGCTTTTGATGTGACGGATGCAGACACTGCCCATAAGGTTCTTCTGGCTCTTTCAGAAACGGTAGCACAGAGAATCCGAGCGGATTTTGTGAAGGCAAAAGTGATCTCGGTAGGCATTAAAACTTATGACCTGCAATATGCTTCCCATCAAATGACCTTACATGATGCGGCAGATACGACCAATGAAATTTATTTCAGTGCCTGCCGGTTATTTGATGAGCTATGGGACAAAACACCAATCAGACATCTAGGCGTGCATACCAGTCAGATTAAGGAAGACTATCAGATACGTCAATTGGATCTGTTTCACAGTATGGAATATGAGAAATGGGAACAGGTGGATAGGACGATAGATGCCATAAGACAACGATATGGAAATGATATGATGAAACGAGCTGTCTTTATTGAGTCGCCGATTGATCACATGTCAGGCGGCATTTCCAGAGAGAAAAGAACCGTTGACTATAGTAAGCTTAGAATCGTATAGGAGGAAAAATGACGGCATTTGGGATAGGAACAAACACACATAAAATAAATTCAGGAAGGCTTATAGGCAAAAAAATGGATATTGCCTGCCAATGCTGGTTTACAAGCAAAGGAAAAAGTATTCCGCTCATGATAAAATATGAGGACAGCGAAGGAATGATACAGACCATAAAGGAAATTCAAGTGTTATATTCGGAAAAGAAAAATTATGCGGGCATTCCAACCATAGAGTATGGATGTAAGATATTTTTTCATGAAAGAATGCAAGAGGTAAGATTAGTGTTTAATCAAGCGGATTGCCAATGGTTTATGGTAGTATAAAACAATATTGGCATAATGACAGAATAGACATGTTGTGATAAAATTATTTTTATTGAATAGAGACGAAGACTTTGGAAGGCACAGGTACTCTTATGATTGAAGTAATGTTCGGAGAAAGCGAAGGCGGTGCTATGAAAATGGCAAAAAACTATAATGTTAATTCTAGTTGTGCCGTTGGTTGGATTGGTGAGGGTAAGAAACCAAGCAAGAAAGAGCTTGACAAGATGTTTGAGGGAAAACCTGTGGGCGGCAATTCCGGGGAAGTGATATGCCTCCCGTTTATGCTGGATATCGGTAATATACAGATTCCCATAGAAGATGAATATAGAAAAGAATTGATACTGGATATGTATTCAAATGGCAGGATAGATAAAGAATCATTGAGAAAGGAACTGGAAGGGGTATGGGTTAGATATCTGGATGAGATAGAGCGGCTGAAAGCTTATATTGCTTCAGGAGAGCAGCTCCGTATATGGTATAGTAATGCTCCCTATTCTCTTTGCGGATTTTATTATACATGTCATTTGCTGCAAAATATAAAATGTGATTTATCTGCGATTAAGCTTCCGGAGTATAAATATGATGCAGTGAATCGAACTATAACGTCTTTCACTTCTTGGGGAGAGATGGAGGCCGGTAAGTTCTATCAGTTTCTTCCCCTGGAATGTCCTGTTTCCGATGATGAAAAAAGATATTTCGGCAGTAAGTGGGAGGATTTAAAAGAAGATAACAGTCCTCTTAGGGCAGTGCTAAATGGAAATTTAACTGGTGTTTCTGAAGATTACTATGATTTTATGATAAGAAAAGAACTTCCTGATGAAGAATTTGTGCTGGCTCGTTTGATAGGAAATATTCTGGGAAAATATCCTATAGGAATCGGGGATTGGTGGTATGCCAAACGGATTAATTGGATGATTGAGCGGGGAGAAATCAAAGTAATGGAAGAGAAAGAGCATACCTATAGTCAGATACTGAAAAAAGCATTTTGAGTGGGGAGATTCAATGAGTATATATTTAGAAACAAAAAGATTAGTGATTCGTGATTATAATAAAGGGGATTTTGATGAGTATTTTAGACTAAAAAATGATGAGAAGACCATGTTCTATCTGCAGGATATTATGCTAAGAGATGAACGGGAAGCTCAGATAGATTTTGAAAACGTCCTTCAAGATAAGGAAATAGATGATAGGAAATTCTACTTTTTACATATGGAATTAAAAAGTAACCATGAGCAGATTGGAAGTATCGGGTATACTGTTTCTGGCCAGACACCTGTCGGCAAATTAGTACATGCAGGTTATTTTAGTTATCCTAAGTATTGGGGCAACGGATATATGACAGAGGCATTTCAGGAAGTAATCAGATATGCTTTTGAAGAAAATAATGTGTACCGTGTGACGACCGGATGCATAAAGGAAAATAAGGGCTCAGAGAGAGTGATGCTAAAGTGCGGATTGATAAAGGAAGCGGAGCATGTGAATTATCAGTGGCATGACGGGAAGATGAGGACAAGGCTGGAGTACAGACTTTTAAAAAGTGAATGGGAAGGAATGTGCAGATGAAAGCAACGGTAATAATGGATAATATAGCAGAAGGAAAGTTAACATCGGAATGGGGACTGAGTATTCTTATCGAATATGAAGATAAAAAAATATTATTGGATACGGGTGCTTCTGATAAATTTTTACTTAACGCGGCAAAGCTTGGTATTGATATTTCGGAAGTGGATTATGGAGTATTATCACATGCGCATTATGATCATGCTGATGGTATGGAACATTTCTTTCAGAATAATGAGAAGGCTTCTTTCTTTCTTCGTCAGGGATGTGACGAAAATTGCTATGGGAGATACTTAATATTCAGCAAATATGTGGGAATTAAAAAAGGAATATTGGAAAAGTATAAAGAACGAATTATTTATGTCCGGGGAGACTGCGAAATAGCCTCCGGTATTTACCTGATTCCTCATAAAACAGCAGGTCTTTCAGCCATCGGAAAGAGCAATAAATTGTATGTGAAAAATAAAAAGTGGCAGCCCGATGATTTTTCTCATGAGCAAAGTCTGGTACTGGACACAGACAAAGGACTTGTTATTTTTAACAGTTGCTCTCATGGAGGAGTGGAAAACATTATAAAAGAAGTGGGCGCCACCTTTCCCGATAAAAAGATAGCTTCTTATGTGGGAGGATTTCATTTATTTGGTACAGGAGAGTCAGAGGTACGTGCGTTAGGGAAGAGATTATTGGAGTTAGGAATTGAAAATATTTATACGGGACATTGCACCGGAAAGAAGGCTTATTATATCTTGAAAGAAGAATTAGGCGATAGAATCAAGCAAATGGAAACAGGGATGGTAATTAGTCCTTGAATCTGAAAAAATGAAAATAAACGCCAATGCCATCAGGTTTTATAAAAAAAGGGACTAATAAAGCCTAAGCGAAGTGAAAATGGTTACAAGTTAAATGAAAAGAGGTGAATAGATGTGGATAATATAAAGTCAGATTTCCTTCATTATATTTCTGATTTATTAAGACTAGCAAGGAAAAATGTCAAAACAGCAGTGAATCTTTCTATGGTTTATACGTATTATGAGATTGGGAAAAGAATTTTTCTGGAAGAGCAAAGTGGTCAAGAAAGGGCTGGTTATGGAAAGTATTTAATTAAGGAACTGTCTGAGTATTTAACAGAACAATTCGGGAAAGGTTTTTCGATTACTAATCTGAAGCAAATGCGTCAATTTTATTTGATTTATGCTAATGATCAAATTGGTCAGAAGGTGTCTGACCAATTTGGTAATTTGCCGACAACTGATAATGGCAGGAAGTTTTTTCTAAGTTGGTCCCATTATTTGAAACTTATGAGGATTGATAATGTTGATGAAAGACATTTTTATGAAATTGAGTCAGCAAAAAATGATTGGAGTCTGGCTGAACTAAAAAGGCAGTATGACAGTTCCTTATTTGAACGCATATCGTTAAGTACAGATAAGGACAAGATATACCGCTTATCACAGGATGGGCAGATAATAGAGAATCCGGAAGATATGGTAAAGGATCCATATGTATTAGAGTTTTTAGGATTGCCTGAGTTACCTGAATATACAGAAACTGAATTGGAATCAAAGATTATTGATCATCTACAGACATTTTTACTTGAACTTGGTACAGGCTTTGCCTTTATAGGACGTCAGGTTAGATTCACCTTTGAGGAGGAACATTTCCGGGTTGACTTAGTATTTTACAATAGGCTACTTAGGTGTTTTGTATTATTTGATTTAAAAATTGGTGAATTGAAGCATCAAGACATTGGACAGATGTAATTATAGTTTTTGCAAAGGACGCATTCTTCTCAGGGATTGTTTGCGTCGTGATGCAGAATGGAGATTAATATGAAAACAATAGATGAGGTAAGGGAATTATTCAGTAATGACAGGTTTGCAACGGAAAACGGAGCAATCATAGAAGAAATCGGAACTCGTTATGCAAAATGCAGTCTAAAACTTGAGAATCGTCATAGAAATGCTTTGGGAGCCGTGATGGGGGGAGCCTCTTTTACATTAGCGGATTTTGCATTTGCAGTTGCTTCCAATTGGGAACATCCGGGTGTTGTATCGCTGAGTTCCAATATTACATATTTGGGAGTTGCAAAAGGGGAGTACTTAATTGCAGAAGCCGTTTGTGTGAAGGATGGAAGAACAACCAGCTATTACCGGATAGAAGTGAGCGATGAACTTGGAAATCTGATTGCTGTTGTTACAACAACCGGTTATAGGAAGTAATCTCCATGTTTAAAACAACGTGAAAATTACTGTTATTTCGACTATCTAAACAGCCGAAACAAGTAATTAAACCAAAAACAATATAAATTATCAAAAATTAGATTAATAATAGAGATATTATGGAAAAATATAGAATTTTTAAAGATAAATGTGGTACTTTTTGACTATTTATAGTACAATGATATTGAGAATACGATAAAGCGTAAGGATTAAAAATTCATACATAGTTAAGTCATAATTTGAATCAAGGGAGCAAAGTTTGAATTAATATGAAAATCAGAAGAGCAGAAGAAAAAGACATGGATGGTATCAATAGATTGCTTTTGCAGGTATGTATGGTGCATCATAACGGTCGGCCGGATCTTTTTAAAGGAAACACAAGAAAGTATACGGACAATGAACTTTTGGAAATTATACAGGATGATAAAAAACCTATTTTTGTGGCGGTGGATGAAAACAATTATGTGATGGGATATGCTTTTTGTATCTTTCAACAACACATTGACAGCAATATATTGACTGATATTAAAACCTTATATATCGATGACTTATGTGTAGATGAGAATATTCGGGGACACCATATAGGTAAAGCAATATATGATCAAGTGATAAAGTATGCAAGAGAAAGCGGTTTTTATAATGTGACTTTAAATGTATGGAGCTGTAATGAAGGGGCGATGAAATTTTACGAAAGCTGTGGACTGAAGCCACAGAAGACAGGAATGGAATTAATATTATAAGATTAAGAAACAGATGATATAGACACTATAGTGGGTGAATTAACAAAGTATAGACATATTTTCGCAGACATGATGCAGACAATGAACAGCTTCCAGTAATCTTTAATGATTATACGAACTGTTTATTTGTGACCCTATAAAAGAAAAGAATGTGGCCAATTATTTATTATGGAGGTAATAGCCTATGTGGAGGAGTAATAATGGACAATATAGTTTTATTGATTGTCGATGTGCAACAAGCATTAATAGAAGGTAAACCGTATAATATAGAAGAGGTGATTGTAAATATTCAAGCACTGATTGCCAAAGCAAGGGATAAACATGTAGAGGTAGTGTATGTGCGTCACGACGGAGGAGAGGAGGATGATTTAGAGAAGGGTACGCCTGGTTTTGAAATTTATCATGAAGTGGCACCAATAGAAGGTGAGCAAATATTTGATAAGGTATTTAACAGTGCGTTTAAAGAAACCGGGCTTCATAAATATCTTCAGTGTAAGAACATTAAAACAATTGTTTTGTGCGGATTGCAGACAGAATATTGTGTTGATACCACATGCAAAGCTGCATTTGAGTTAGGATATGAAATTATAATTCCTCAAAAGGTAACATCAACTTTTGATAATGAATCAATGACCGGATATGAAATATCAAAGTATTTTGAGGAGAAGATATGGTCTAGCCGCTTTGCAGAAGTTCTCCCGTTAGAAAAAGTCATCAAACAGTTTGACAAAATACAATTACAGAAGGTGCCATTTAAGATGAGTGATTCAAAAATTGAAACAGAAAGATTAACAATGAGAAGATTTTTGGATACGGACGGAAATGATTTATATGAATATCTTTCTGATCCCAAGGTGGTAGAGTTTGAGCCATATGGAGTGTATTCCCGGGAGGAAGCAGAAAAAGAAGCAAGGAACCGTTCAGAAAAGGATTGCTTTTTTGCAGTTTGCAGCAAAGACGAACAGAGTAAGGTAATTGGAAATATTTATCTGGCAGAATCTGATTTTGATACATGGGAAATAGGGTATGTATTTAATTCTCATTTTCAAGGAAAAGGTTATGCTTATGAAGCGGCTTGTGAGATGATTACGATTGCATTTAAAGAATGGGGGGCACGGCGAATCGTTGCTGATTGCAATCCATTGAATCGGAAATCATGGCGCTTGCTAGAACGACTAGGTATGAGGAGAGAGGGGACACGAAAAGAAAATGTTTATTTTAAATTAGATAAGGATGGAAAACCGCTTTGGTCTGATACTTACGAATATGGAATTTTAAAGTCAGAATGGGAGGTATTACATCCGGAAAGGTTTTAAAGGAGGATAAAATATGTGTTTTATATGTGATAGGATACAAATGATTAAAGATGGAAGCAATCCGTATTTTGTGAAAGAGTTAGAGACCGGCTATGTAGTTATGGGAGATTATCAACAATTTAGAGGATATACCCTATTTCTGTTTAAAGAACACATATCAGAATTATTTCATCTAGATGAAGAAGTTAGAAGTACATATTTAAAAGAAATGACCATGGTGGCGGAGGCTGTTTATAATGTTTTCCAACCGGATAAATTAAATTACGAACTGCTTGGAAATAGTGATGCACACTTATGTTGGCACTTATTCCCAAGAAGACAGGGTGATACTCCTATTCCGGGTCCCGTTTGGTATATTTCCAAAGAAGACATGTTTAACCAGTGTAAATTTCCATCCAAAAGAGATTTAGCGTACATGAAAACAGCTCTTGCAGCTGAGCTTGATATCTTGTGCGGAGAATTGGCGGCGATATAATATGAATAAAATTTTAAAGAGAAACACAAAGAATCAGATTCTTTGTGTTTCTTGCAATTTATCCTTCTAATTTTTTTATATATTTATCTCTGCGGAAGATTAAACATATGATGACACCGGCAAATCCAAGAAACATAAATAGCATGGCGGCACCGGAACCCATCCCTGATCCAAACATATGAGTTAACATACTGCTTGAATCTTGTTGTTTCATAAAAGGTTCGAATACTTTATCTACAAAAAATCCTCCCAGTAAATACCCGATAGGAATAGTGAAAAATTGAAATGAATTTCTAAGAGAATAAATCCGTCCCTGCATTTCTAAAGGAATGTGCGACCGTAGCAGAACATCCATATTGGTACTCATTATAGGTACTACGGTCCATCCTAAGAAGGAGCCGATACACCAGATAGGAGTACTGCGTCCCAATGCCAATATAAAGTTTTCTGTGCTCATAGAAAACAATAAAGTATTGCATATTACTTTTGCCCGATTTTTCGGCGCAGGTAATAGTGATGCCATAATACTTCCCAGTAAGTTAGCGATACCGGTACAAGTATTAAGTAAACCAAGTGCGGTACTGCTTCCGCCATTTTTAGAAATCAGCATAGCCGGAAGCGCTGCATTGTACATAGAAGCTACCAGATTGATTCCTGCAAGAAATAATATCAAATCAAAAATGCCCCGATGTTTTTTCAGATAGCCCAGCCCCTCTTTAATAGAAGCGATAATAGATATCTGCACATGGGATATTAACGATTTATCCGGTAACTTAATAAAGAATGCAAGTGTAATAAAGGCAATACCAAAAGAAATAAAATCAAATGCAATTACCACAGAAAGACCGCCAAATGCAAGAATTGCAGTAGCAATGGCAGGTGTTAAAATCGTAACTAAGGAATTGGAAAAAGACCGCATT
The DNA here is from genome assembly GCA_964463365.1 of uncultured Kineothrix sp. Classification (GTDB taxonomy): domain Bacteria; phylum Bacillota; class Clostridia; order Lachnospirales; family Lachnospiraceae; genus Kineothrix. The sequence goes on along the minus strand of CAYXCV010000006.1, from coordinate 10,628 downwards.
CCTCCGACTTTTTGATATTGGTCTTTGGGAGTAAGCATAGTTACCGCCACATCCGAAGCCGGTTGCTGCAATGTATTCATAAATCCATTCAAAGCATTGACAAGATATAAGTGCCATACTTCAAGCAGATTCATCTTATAAAGCAGAAATACATATACAGTGCTTAATGCTGCAAAGCTGTCGCAGATAAGCATTGTATATTTTTTGTTCCATTTATCACTTAATGCACCGGCAAAAATACTAAACAGCACATAGGGGGCATACGAACACACTGATAATAATGCAGTGGAAAGTGCAGATCCTTTCTGCTGATAAGACCATATAATAAGCGCATAGCTTGTCATGGAACTCCCAAGCGCAGACAGTGATTGAGTTGCCCATAATGTGATAAACGAACGTAAACCTCTAAATATATTTTTATAATTTTTCATTATGACTTTGCTCCTTTATTATCAAAATAATAAGTATGATAAGTATGCAAAGTCCAGGCGGACGATGAAGTCATTCACCTCCATGCAATTTCATCCGCGGTCAGACTTCGCATGGAGCATTAACAATACAGAGTTTCATTTCAATTACCTCCGAAATTTTCTACCTCAAATTATAACATGCCTGTGAAAAGAAGAAAAGTCAGAATAGAAATACGGTTATTTTACATATAAAACGGAAAACTATTCTTATACTTATAAATTATAATGCAAAGAAGGTTTGGTGAAGGAAACAGTGACAGGAATCAGTGTATTTGAAGTAATCGGGCCCAATATGGTTGGTCCCTCCAGTTCTCATACCGCCGGAGCGGTATCTATGGCTCTTTTGGCCAGAAAGATGTTTAAAGGAAACATAAAGCAAGTAGAATATACGTTATATGGTTCCTTTGCTAAGACTTATAAGGGGCATGGAACGGATAAGGCTTTGGTGGGTGGTATTCTGGGATTTGAAACAGATGATTTAAGAATCCGGGATTCTTTTGCTTTGGCGGAACAAGAAGGAATAGCGTTCTCATTTTTATTATCAGAGGAAGAGGATATGCATCCCAATACGGCGGATATCATGATAACAGGAGCCAATCAAAAGAAGATGTTCCTAAGAGGGATTTCTCTTGGCGGCGGAAAAGTAAAGATTGTAAGACTCAATAAGATAGAAGTGGATTTCACAGGGGAATACACCACACTTATTGTCAGTCAGATAGATAAACAGGGAGTCGCAGCTCATATCACCAAATGCTTAAGTGATAACAATGTGAACATTGCTTACATGCGTCTTTTTCGGGAGACGAAGGGAGGAGAGGCTTACGCAATTGTAGAATCCGATGGGAAAATACCTGAGAAAGCGTTGCATGTAATTAAAGAAAATCCCTTTGTATTGGACGTGATGCTGGTGGAGGTGTAGGATATGGACTTTCGTAATGCAAAAGAATTACTGGAACTATGCGGGCAGGAAAATAAGACTATTTATCAGATTATGAAGCTGCGTGAGATGCAGCTTTCACAGCTTTCGGAAAAAGAGGCAGATGAAAAGATGGAGAAGGCTTTGTCCATTATGATTCATTCCACTCATGAACCTCTTCTGAGGGAGGTAAAGTCGATTGGCGGACTGATAGGCGGAGAGGCAAAGAAGCTGGATGCTTACCGAAAAACCGGGGAATCCATATGCGGCACCATTTTAACAAAAGCGATTACCTATGCTATGGCGGTACTGGAAGTGAATGCTTCTATGGGTGTTATTGTAGCAGCACCCACTGCAGGATCAGCAGGAGTGCTTCCGGGAGTCTTGCTGGCGCTGCAGGATGAATGTAATCTGTCTGATGAGAAAATTTTAAATGGTTTATATACCGCCGGGGCGGTTGGATATCTGCTTATGAAAAATGCCTCTGTTGCAGGGGCACAGGCTGGCTGCCAGGCAGAGGTGGGTTCTGCATCGGCTATGACAGCTGCCGCAGTGGTGGAAATCATGGGAGGAACACCGGAACAGGCATTAAGTGCGGCTGCAGGTGCATTATCCAATCTTTTAGGTCTGGTATGTGACCCAATTGGTGGATTAGTAGAAAGCCCTTGCCAGAACAGAAATTCTATCGGTGCAGCTAATGCACTGATCAATGCAGAGCAGGCACTGGCGGGAATCCGGCATTTCATCCCCTTTGATGAGATGGCACAGACGATGCTGCATGTGGGCAGAAGCCTTCCGTTTGAATTAAGGGAAAGTGCTCTTGGCGGCTGTGCGGCAACACCAACAGCATGTAATAGATGTGCAGATTAGATGAATAATCATTCAGTATAACCCTTACAATTCGAGTTTAGAGATAGTTTAGAGATTTGTTTGTTAGTATAATTCAAATATGTAAATGTAAATTACGGAAAATATAAAGAAATGATAAAAGGGCGGAAAATTGTGAGATCACGGATGAAAATTCAGGAAAAAAAGAGGAAAAGGGCGAGGAGAAGAAAACGCCTTAAGATAATAGCTATCGGAATCAAGAGTATCTTATTTTTTATGGTATTGGCACTGGGAGTATTACTGGCTATTGAATGGAATGATATTGATATCACTAACCCGGAAAAAGAGATTACCGAAGTAGTTAGCATGGAAGAGCCGAAGCGTCAGGAAATATCTCAGTTTTTTAAAGTAAAGAAAAATAAAGTCGTTAATTATGAGGTAGGAAAGCCGCAGCTATTAGAACGTTATGAGATGAATGACAGGTTAAAAAATCTCTCAGACCAGTATCCTGAATTTACAGAGATATACGAAAATATGGATGCTTATCCGGAAGAACTCATATTTTCTTTATGTAATAATCCTGAAATGATTGATTTTGTAAAGGGGTATCTCACAGCAGATGGAAGTGTAACGGGGGGATTGACTCAAGAAGAGCTTTCCTCAAGCTTTCCTCTGCTGTTACAATGGGACGAGCGATGGGGCTACGCCTCTTACGGGGAAAGCAATATAGCTTTAGCAGGATGTGCAACAACCTGTCTGTCTATTGTGGCAGTTGGACTTACCGGTAATGAACATTCAACACCTGACGCGGTAGCGGATTACTCCATGTCCAATGGCTTTTATATGGCAGGAACCGGAACTATGTGGAACCTTATGACGGAAGGCTGCCGGAATTTCGGAGTCCGAGGAGAGGAGCTTGGGTTAGGAAAAGGGTCTATATTTTCAAATTTAAATGAGGGACGCCCGATTATTTGCAGTATGCGCCGGGGTGATTTTACAACATTGGGTCATTTTATTGTTCTGACAGGGATTGAAGATGAAAAAATAAGGGTAATCGACCCAAATTGTATAGATAGAAGCAATAAACTTTGGGAGTATGAGGATTTGGAACTTCAAATTAAAAATTTATGGGTGTTTACCCAAGGTTAAATAATTTAGATTGACAGAAGTTTATAAACGTATTAATATTAAAATATGCTATTGTTATCATTTTTGATAATAATAGCATATTTAATAATATAAGGGAATATAGGTGAGAAGGTGAGACAGGATATATCAAAAATTATAATGAATCCGATCAGGCTTAGAATGATTCAATATCTCATTATTCATGAAACAGGAACGGTATCTCAGATAAAAGAAGAGCTTTGTGATATTCCGTCTGCCAGTTTATACAGGCATATTAAGATTTTGTGTGAAGGCGGCTGCCTTGAGATTGTGGGAGAAAAGCAGATTAGGGGAACTGTGGAACGAACATATGCACTGAAGCAGAAGCTATTTGAAGATGATGATCATAAAAGTGTGGAACATATCATACAATCCATGCTGATGTCTTTGATGCTGTCTTTTTCAGAATATTTTGCAGAGGAATCAGTGGACCCCGTGAAAGACATGATTTCACTATCTACCTCTACATTACTTTTATCAGATGAAGAGTTTATGTCTGTACTCACGAAAATCGGAGAAGCAATTACTCCATATTTAAACAATAAACCAGCGGAAGGCAGAAAACAAAGAAGATTCACCTTCCTGTCATCGCCATGTGAAAAAGAATAAAAACGTTAAGAAAGGTAATATTAAAATGCTGCGAATAGAAAATTTAACTAAAACTTATAAAGGCGGTAAAAAAGCGGTATCTCATCTAAATCTGGAAATTGAGGCAGGAGATATTTATGGTTTTATCGGTCATAATGGAGCCGGCAAGACAACAACGATTAAAGCAATAGCAGGAATTATTGATTTTGAAGAAGGAGAAATAAGAATAGATGGACATTCGATTTTAGAGGAGCCAATCTTATGTAAAGAAATCATGGCATATATTCCAGACAACCCGGATTTATATGAACACCTTACCGGAATTCAATATTTGAATTTTATCGGAGATATTTTTAATCTGGGGGAAGCGCTTAGACAAGATAGCATTAAAAAGTATGCAGATGCGTTTGAGTTAACGTCCAGTTTGGGAGATTTGATTTCCTCCTATTCGCATGGAATGAAACAGAAGCTGGCGATTATTTCAGCACTCATTCACAGACCGAAGCTATTAATATTCGATGAGCCGTTTGTAGGACTTGATCCCAAAGCAAGTATTTTGTTAAAACAGTATATGCATGAGCTTTGTAAAGACGGCAGTGCTATTTTCTTTTCCACTCACGTATTGGATGTGGCAGAGAAGCTATGCAATAAAATTGCCATTATTAAAAACGGAGAGCTTATTGCGTCAGGAGACACGAGAGAGTTAACCCAAGGAAAAACATTGGAAGATGTATTTATGGAAGGGCTGGAAGCGTGAATAAATCTAATAATAGTATCAATCAGACAATTACACTTTTAAAAATTCAGCTTCTTCAGTATTTGGGTATGAATGAAGCGAGATATGCAAAAGATAAGAAAAGAAGAAATCGCTTATATTTACTTCTGGGAACTTACATATTTCTTGGTGTAATGCTTGCATTTTATATGGGCGGCGGCGCGCTGGGACTATGTATACTTGGAGCTGCAGACACTGTTCCGGCTTATATGCTTTCAATAACAAGTATCGTTATACTGTTTTTTACTATATTTAAAGCTGGAAGTATGCTGTTTCAGATAAAAAGCTACGAGATGCTTATCTCATTACCGATAAAGCCCGTAGTAATTGTTGCCAGCCGGATTCTGAATATGTATCTTGGAAATTTGGTGTTATCTTTTGTTACCATGGTTCCGGCAGGAATCGTGTATGGCATTTATGTAAGACCCGGGATATCTTTTTATATGATGTTTGTAGTGAGCATCTTCTTATTACCCCTTGTACCGCTGACGATTGCATCCGTTGTGGGAGCTATTATCACAGGTATCGGAGCAAGGATGAGACATAAAAATGCCGTAACAATCATTATTTCTATGCTGCTTACCATGGGTATTCTTGTTATTTCCTTTCATCCATCCTTAATGGAGATGGAGGGAAATATAACAAACCAGCAGCTAACAGACATTTCAACATTAGCCAGTGAACAGATAAATAACATGTATCCCCTTGCCCGTATGTACACAGAGGCAGTAGTAAATGGGAACATTGTGGCTTTTGCAGGTTTTGCGGGAATATCAATAGGAGTTTTTGCCTTATTTATAGGAATCATACAGCGCAAATATGCCTCCATCTGTGCGCAGTTAATTTCCCATGCTGCAAAAAAGAATTATGTACTGGGGCGTCAGACAAGGCGTAGTCCTCTTATGGCTTTTTATAACAAAGAAATCAAAAGGTACTTTTCATCCACACTATATGTTGTGAATACTTCCATAGGATATGTTATGATGATAATGATGGCAGCAGCTTTATTGATTGTGGGTTTGGATAAGATAGAAGAGATTTTGGAGCTGGAAGTCAGTATAAGAGATATGGCAGGAAGGTTAATGCCTTTTATACTGGCGTTTATGGGAGTTATAGGTACTACAACACTTTCCTCCATTTCATTAGAAGGAAAACAGTGGTGGATTCCAAAAACACTTCCGGTCAGTACAAAGCTTATACTAGACAGTAAGATAATGGTAAGCCTTACGTTAGCGATTCCAAGCTGTCTTATAGCAGGAATTATCAGTGCGGCGGCTTTGGGCAATCAAGGAATAAACTCCATATGGCTGATTATTATGCCGATGTTATATTGCCTGTTTGCCTCCGTTGCAGGAATTGCTATTAATTTAAAGCATCCTGATTTTCATTGGGATAATGAAGTAGTACCAATAAAACAGAGTGCTTCACTTCTGATTGGAATGCTGGTAGAATTTATAAGTGTTATCATAGGAGGCGGTGTTATTTTTATATTTAGGAATTTATCTTACAATGTTTCCATGCTGATACTGGCTGTGACTTTGCTGGCTGCTACGGCAATTATTTATAAAAAGAATATGAAATATGAATTAAGAAAGCTGAATTAGACTGTACAAAAGCTAAGTTAGATTGTATATTGTTAATGAAAATGAGCGAAAATAGTAACGAATGAAAAATATTTAAAAAGAGGAAAAGAATGGAAATAAAATGGAAGGTCTTAGGAACAGAAGACGAAGAAATTATTAAACCTTATTATGATGCGGAGCCGATGCGCAATTGTGAATTTACATTTGCCAATAATATACTGTGGGCTCCATTTTATGGAATACGTTATGCAATTGTGGAAGAGATGCTGGTTTTTATCTCAGATGAAGCCAAGATGTCAATCAGTTTTCCGCTGGGAAAAGGAAACTTGAAAAAGACAATTGATATACTGACGGAGTATTTTAGAGAGCTGGACAAGCCTTTTAAATTGCATCTGGTGTCACCCACCCAGTTTGAACGTCTGGAAATGCTTTATCCGGGAAGATTTCAAGTGGAATATGACAGAGATTCAGCAGATTACGTATATGAGGCTGAGCGATTAACCTCACTTGCCGGAAAGAAACTGCACGCAAAGAGAAATCATATCAATAGGTTCAAAGAAAATAATCCGGATTGGCAATATGAGAAAATAACCGATGATAATGTACAGGATTGCATCAAAATGGCAGAAGAATGGCGTATTATCAGCGGCTGTCCGGATAAGGGTCCGGTACATGATGAGTTCTGCGTTACCCTTCATGCCCTACGAGATATAAAAGAATTGGATCTGCAGGGCGGTCTGATTCGAGCAGGCGGAAAGGTAGTGGCTTTTTCGATCGGAGAACCATGCGGAGAAGATATGTTCGTGGTGCATATTGAAAAGGCATACCCGGATATTCAAGGTGCATACCCTATTATCAATCAGGAATTTGTGAAAAATGAGGCTGCGGGTTATCGCTATATTAACCGCGAAGAAGATACAGGAGATGAAGGATTAAGAAAAGCAAAGCTATCCTATGCACCGGTCTTTTTACTGGAAAAGGGCCTGGTTACTGAAGTGAAAAACAGCAGCATGGATATCGCCCATGATATGCTTACCTTTATTAAAGAAAGTCCCAGCTGTTATCAGGTTATTGAAAATGCACAGAAGCAGCTGAAAGAGGATGGATATGTTGAGCTTTTTGAAACGGAGGAATGGGAATTATCTCTGGGCGGAAAGTATTACTTAAAGAGAAATGACTCTTCCATGATAGCATTCCATATACCGCAGGAAATGCCAAGAGGCTTCCATATGATTGCTTCCCATAGTGATTCTCCCGGATTTAAGCTGAAGGAAGCACCGGAAATTACAGTGGAAGAGCAGTATGTAAAGTTAAATGTAGAAAAATATGGCGGAATGATTATGTCCACATGGTTGGATCGTCCGTTATCCGTAGCCGGCAGAGTAGTTGTTAAGAATGATGACAAGACGGGGATTAAAACCGTGATAAGTAAACCGGTAATGATAGATGAAGATCTGCTTATCATTCCCAATGTAGCCATTCACATGAACCGGGATGTAAATAAAGGCATGGAGTTCAATGCACAGACGGATATGCTGCCGCTATATGGCGGAATAGAAAGCGAGGATTCCTTCATGGAATTAATTGCTGAAGCGGCCGGTGTGGATAAAGAAAAGATACTGGGCAGTGACTTGTTCCTATATAATCGAGAGGATGGGCGCATATGCGGTGCGGAGGATGAATTCATCTGTGCTCCGAGATTAGATGACCTGGCGTGTGTATATGCATCCTTACAGGCAATGCGTCAAAGCGAGCCCAAAGAATATATGAATGTTTTGGTGCTCTATGACAATGAAGAAGTGGGAAGCATGACAAGACAGGGAGCTTCATCAACGTTCTTGAAAGATACCATACAGAGAATCAGTGAAGCATTTACACTGACTAAGGGAGATTGTTGCAGATTGCTTGCGGACAGCTTTCTGATTTCCGCCGACAACGCCCATGCAGTGCATCCGAATCACCCGGAGAAGTCAGACCCTACCAATCGTCCTTATCTGAATGGCGGCATTGTGATAAAGTATCATGGCAGCCAGAAATATACCACAGACGCAATATCCTCAGCAGTTATGAAGGAGATTTGCAAACAGGCAGAAGTACCTTACCAGACCTATGCCAACCGGTCGGATATAACGGGCGGTTCTACTCTGGGGAATATTTCCGCAACACAGGTACCGGTCAATTCCGTGGATATTGGAATTGCACAGCTTGCGATGCACTCCGCATATGAAACAGCGGGAAGTAAGGATATTGAATATATGATAAAAGCGATGAGTCATTTTTATCAGAATTAAAAATATTTGACATATAGAGTATACTGTTTTACTATTATACTGACTTTAAATAACCCTCGATGAGAAGTTTTCAACGAGGGTTAAAATATAGATATTTTTAATAAATAGATATAGAGAGATTAGTTTAGTGAAGAGGGCAAGAGCATACATGAAAAAAATATTAGAAAATATAAATAAAAGAAGTAATAAGACAGATATTCTTGGATGGTTATTGGTAGTAGTGGGTTTATTTATGAATAGTTTTATTATTTTAAGGGGCTCTAGGAATCTGATACATTCGGATGGTGCTACGGCCATTCTATTTGCAAGGGAACAATGGTTTCAAAAAAGAATTTTTCCAGAAGGATGGTGTTATGGGACAGATATTTGGAATATAGGGCTTAATACTTTAATTTTACCTTTTTTTAAAATCTGTGATCGATGGGTTGATGCAAGGGCTTGTGCGGTATTTGTGCAAACATTAATCATGGTATTTATTATAACCAGGTTTAAAAAAATCAAAATTTTAAATAATAAAATATGGTTAGTTATTCTTTTTATGTTATTACCTGCATCAGAGGTAGTTTCAGAACATTGGTATTTTCAAGCCACATATATGACAATTATTTTATTTCTTGTAGTAATGATTATCTTAACATTTATGATGTTTGAAGAATCGTTAAAAACACGTATTGTAGCAGCAATTATTTTACTTGGTATATTGTGTTTGAGAATCAGTATGGGATATATGATGATTCTGGTTTTTGCATTACCAATGCTGGCAACTATATTTTTACAGATAATAAAGGAGTACCATAATCATAACCAAATAAACAAACAAATTAAGAAATATGTTACGGCAATAGTAGTTATTTCAATAGGTGTAATTGGGGGAGTTATTTATAATAATTATTTAATTCATCATTTAAATTATAGCAGTAATGGAACCGCAGGCTATAGATTTATTGCAAATACCGAAATTAGTATAAGTGGACTATTACAAGGTTTGCTTCGCTTATATGGTGCAGCAGATAAAAGCGCAGTATTAATAAGTTTAAGTGGAATATTAAAACCGTTTGGCCTTTTATATATGATTATTATGCTAGTAGTTATTCCTTTTTTGTTATTTAAAAATTTTAATAAATTAAAAAATGATAATCAAAGAAAATTTATTGTTTTTTCTATTTTATCTTCTCTGGCAGTAATCTATATTTACATATTTACAGGAATGGAACAGAGCAGATATTTATTGTGGATATATTTTTATACTATTATATTATTAGGAATTTTTATTGATAATTATAAAGTGATGAAATTTGAATATAAAAAGGAAATCAAAAATATATTAATTACTATTTTTTTTGTTATGTTTAGCAGCATATATGTTTATTATCTAACCTACGATTATAAATTAAATCCAGATATATTAGGAGTTAATGATGACACCTTAAAATATAAGGCAGATTATGAGCTAGTAGATTATATGGAGGAAAATAACTATAAATTTGGATATGCACCATATTGGATTGCATATAGCAATTCAGTTATTTCAGATGGTAAAGTGAAAATGGCTGCTCTGGAAGCAGATTGGTCCGAACCATATTTATGGCTTACATCTGAAAATTTGTATAAAGAAACAAGTTTTGAGGGTGAATGTTTTATTTTAATAAGGGATGATATGATGAAAAATCTTCCGGGAATATATCAACAAAAAGCAATTAAAGAAGATAGATATCAAAAATATACAATTTATGTATTCGATAGTATTAACACGATTATTGAAATTTGGAATACATTACAGAAGTAAATCACTAAGGTAGATTCTTTTTGTATTAAGGGATAGATTGTAAAATAATAATGAAAGATGCATATAATAAAGGAGAAAAATATAAATGGGGTAAACTATGGATTCACAGAAATTGGAAGACTTATTGAATCTGGCATTAGATTCCTCTCCGGAAGAAAGAGAGAAATCCTTGGATTTAAATGTGGGATATAATGAAGCCGATAATGTATGGGAATTAATTGTAA